>NZ_JADFCM010000004.1 GCF_015234585.1 Pseudalkalibacillus hwajinpoensis | reverse complement strand
CGAAAGGCGTAGGCGATGGATAACAGGTTGATATTCCTGTACCACCTCCTTTCCGTTTGAACGACGGGGGGACGCAGAAAGATAGGGAGAGCGCGCTGCTGGAAATGCGCGTCCAAGCGATTAGGCTGGTGAATAGGCAAATCCGTTCACCGTGAGGCTGAGTCGTGATGGCGAGGGAAATTTAGTACCGAAGTCCTTGATTCTACGCTGCCAAGAAAAGCCTCTAGTGAGGAAAAAGGTGCCCGTACCGCAAACCGACACAGGTAGGCGAGGAGAGAATCCTAAGACGATCGGGAGAACTCTCGTTAAGGAACTCGGCAAAATGACCCCGTAACTTCGGGAGAAGGGGTGCTTCCTCGGGTTTATAGCCCAGGGGAGCCGCAGTGAAAAGATCCAAGCGACTGTTTAGCAAAAACACAGGTCTCTGCAAAGCCGTAAGGCGAAGTATAGGGGCTGACACCTGCCCGGTGCTGGAAGGTTAAGAGGAGGGGTTATCCCTTACGGGAGAAGCTCTGAATCGAAGCCCCAGTAAACGGCGGCCGTAACTATAACGGTCCTAAGGTAGCGAAATTCCTTGTCGGGTAAGTTCCGACCCGCACGAAAGGTGCAACGACTTGGATACTGTCTCAACGAGAGACCCGGTGAAATTATAGTACCTGTGAAGATGCAGGTTACCCGCGACAGGACGGAAAGACCCCATGGAGCTTTACTGTAGCCTGATATTGGATTTTGGTACAGCTTGTACAGGATAGGTAGGAGCCATAGAAGTCGGACCGCCAGGTTCGATGGAGGCGTCGGTGGGATACTACCCTGGCTGTACTGACATTCTAACCCAGCACCGTGATCCGGTGCGGAGACAGTGTCAGGTGGGCAGTTTGACTGGGGCGGTCGCCTCCTAAAGTGTAACGGAGGCGCCCAAAGGTTCCCTCAGAATGGTTGGAAATCATTCGCAGAGTGTAAAGGCACAAGGGAGCTTGACTGCGAGACCTACAAGTCGAGCAGGGACGAAAGTCGGGCTTAGTGATCCGGTGGTTCCGCATGGAAGGGCCATCGCTCAACGGATAAAAGCTACCCTGGGGATAACAGGCTTATCTCCCCCAAGAGTCCACATCGACGGGGAGGTTTGGCACCTCGATGTCGGCTCATCGCATCCTGGGGCTGAAGTAGGTCCCAAGGGTTGGGCTGTTCGCCCATTAAAGCGGTACGCGAGCTGGGTTCAGAACGTCGTGAGACAGTTCGGTCCCTATCCGTCGCGGGCGCAGGAAATTTGAGAGGAGCTGTCCTTAGTACGAGAGGACCGGGATGGACACACCGCTGGTGTACCAGTTGTTCCGCCAGGAGCATAGCTGGGTAGCTACGTGTGGAAGGGATAAGTGCTGAAAGCATCTAAGCATGAAGCCCCCCTCGAGATGAGATTTCCCACAGCATTTAGCTGGTAAGATCCCTTAGAGATGATGAGGTAGATAGGTTCGGGGTGGAAGCGTGGCAACACGTGGAGCTGACGAATACTAATCGATCGAGGGCTTAACCTAAACGAAAAGCGAAGTAAGCCGTTTAAATCCGACAAGCGTTGGAGGCTTTTGAATCAGACGCGCTGTTTGCGTCAGAATCAAAAGGTGAAACGATCGAGGATTTGGCTTACGTAGCTGGACATATTGGAAGTTGTGCGTGCTATCTAGTTTTCAGGGAATGAAATTTTCCTTGAAAAACATGATGAAATATAGTATGATATATTTTGTCGCTGGGAAATCACGAAAGTGAAATCCAGTTCTTAGTCTGGTAATGATGGCGAAGAGGTCACACCCGTTCCCATGCCGAACACGGAAGTTAAGCTCTTCAGCGCCGATGGTAGTTGGGGGATCTCCCCCTGCAAGAGTAGGACGTTGCCAGGCTGATATTATTCCACAGTAGCTCAGTGGTAGAGCTATCGGCTGTTAACCGATCGGTCGTAGGTTCGAATCCTACCTGTGGAGCCATGGAGAGCTGTCCGAGTGGCCGAAGGAGCACGATTGGAAATCGTGTAGACGGTCAAAGCCGTCTCGAGGGTTCGAATCCCTCGCTCTCCGCCACTAGCATACATAATAGCAGCAAGGGCCCGTTGGTCAAGCGGTTAAGACACCGCCCTTTCACGGCGGTAACACGGGTTCGAATCCCGTACGGGTCACCATTATATATCATTTCTACTTTGTGGAGGATTAGCTCAGCTGGGAGAGCATCTGCCTTACAAGCAGAGGGTCGGCGGTTCGAGCCCGTCATCCTCCACCATTCTCTAAGGTCCCGTGGTGTAGCGGTTAACATGCCTGCCTGTCACGCAGGAGATCGCGAGTTCGATTCTCGTCGGGACCGCCATTTATATTTTAATATTATCGCGGGGTGGAGCAACAAGCGATGCTTCCTTGAAACAGCAACGAGTTGTTTCGACGGATACGCTTCGAAGCATAACCTTGTAGAGAAAGAAACAGCGCACAGCGTAATGAGCAGGTGCAGCATTATTACATTCACATTATCGCGGGGTGGAGCAGTTCGGTAGCTCGTTGGGCTCATAACCCAAAGGTCGCAGGTTCAAATCCTGCCCCCGCAACCAATTAATTTTATCTGCGTTGAGTATTCATCGTTACTAAAATTAAAATGTAGTCCTGTTAAGGGCAACCAATTATATTTTAAACATGGCTCTGTAGCTCAGTCGGTAGAGCAGTGGACTGAAAATCCACGTGTCGGCGGTTCGATTCCGTCCGGAGCCACCATGTTGCCGGTCTAGCTCAATTGGTAGAGCAACTGACTTGTAATCAGTAGGTTGGGGGTTCAAGTCCTCTGGCCGGCACCATTTTCTCGAAATGAGATCAAATTCCATTGCACTTTCATAAAATGTGTATTACAATGGTAATTGTCAATTTGGAGGGGTAGCGAAGTGGCTAAACGCGGCGGACTGTAAATCCGCTCCCTCAGGGTTCGGCGGTTCGAATCCGTCCCCCTCCACCATCTTGATAGGGGTATAGTTTAAAGGTAGAACAGAGGTCTCCAAAACCTCCGGTGTGGGTTCGAGTCCTACTACCCCTGCCAATTTCAAATTTTTATGGCGGTTGTGGCGAAGTGGTTAACGCACCGGATTGTGATTCCGGCATTCGTGGGTTCAATTCCCATCAGCCGCCCCATTTTTGGGCTATAGCCAAGCGGTAAGGCAACGGATTTTGATTCCGTCATGCGCTGGTTCGAATCCAGCTAGCCCAGCCATTTTTTGTTGCGGAAGTAGTTCAGTGGTAGAACATCACCTTGCCAAGGTGGGGGTCGCGGGTTCGAATCCCGTCTTCCGCTCCATTTTAAAAAGGCGGCATAGCCAAGTGGTAAGGCACGGGTCTGCAAAACCCTTACGCCCCGGTTCAAATCCGGGTGCCGCCTCCAATCTTAATATTTTTTCTTAAAAGTCCTGCCGGAGTGGCGGAATTGGCAGACGCACAGGACTTAAAATCCTGCGGAGGGTGTACCTCCGTGCCGGTTCGAGCCCGGCCTCCGGCACCACTTATTTTTCTGCCTGAATTGAATATGGTATTTTGCCGGTGTGGCGGAATTGGCAGACGCGCACGACTCAAAATCGTGTTCCGAGAGGAGTGTCGGTTCGAACCCGACCACCGGTACCATTACATACGTTATTTCAAGACTTCAACGTTCTCGTTGAGGTCTTTTTTATATGTTTTAATTTTCTTGTCTATGCTAACAATAGTTTTCAATGACTCACTGAGCAAATTCCTGCTCATTTAAAAGTAGAGGTGATAAAATACAAGTATAAGATAGATAAAACAATTTACTGAAAGAGTGATTCGATGAGAATTGAAGTATGGTCTGATTTCGTATGTCCATTTTGTTATATAGGAAAAAGACGTCTTGAAAGTGCGCTTCAGGCTTTTCCACAGCGTGATAAAGTAGAAGTTGTCTTTAAAAGCTTTGAACTCGATCCTAATGCGAAAGAATCGGATGGGGAAAGCATGGCTGAGCTTCTAGCAGCGAAATACAATGTCAGTCTAGAACAAGCTCAGGGTATGTGTGAGAATATGAGGCAGCAAGCTGCTGGAGAAAACCTAACGTATGATTTTGATAAAATGATTCCAACGAATTCATTTGATGCCCATCGTCTTGTTCACTATGCGACAGAGCATGGTAGAAGTAATGAAATGTCAGAACGTCTCTTTTATGCCTTCTTTACCGAATCGAAAAATATTGGTGATCATGAAACGCTTGCATCACTTGGTGAAGAACTTGGGCTAGACGCTGCGGATATAAAACGTATGCTAGGAACTGAAGAATTTACGAAAGAAGTTCGCAACGATGAAGCAATGGGAAGTCAGCTTGGCATTCAGGGCGTACCGTTCTTTGTATTTGACGGTAAATATGCCGTGTCAGGTGCTCAGCCTGTAGAAATGTTTGAACAGGCCATTGAGAAGGCCTGGGGAGAAGGAAATAAGCTTGAAGTAGTCGGTGGCAATGCAGAAGCCTGTTCTGCTGACTCTTGTGATCTTCCTAAATAAAACGTAAAAAAGCTCTCTTATTGTAAAGAGAGCTTTTTTTTATGCGTCTGTATTTTCTTGTTTAATCGTTTTGTAAGCTGAATCAAGGTTGCGAATGCGACGAACTATTTCTGAGTTTTTGTTAAGGTTGTCATAGATCATTGACGAAACAACTGAACGATAATAGCTATTCATTGCTTCTAATTTTGAAAATACATCACGATTCTTTTGTATGTATTGGCGAAAATTTTCTTCGAAAAATGGTGTTGAGAATGGTTCCATATGATTTCTCCTTTCTGTCTGTCATTCTGATTATAGGGTGATCGTCATCAGGACGTCAAACGGATTATGAAGAGTGAAATTCTATTAGATCTGCCGTGATGAGAGACGTTTGTAAAGAAAATATGAGAAATGTGTTGTTTCTTTCATATATTCTGTGGTATTCTATCTACATCAGCGAGGATTGTAGAAATTCCTCGAATTTTCACCATTTACCCAACGCAGTGTTTCGTTAAAATTAACGAAGCGTTGCGTTTTTTTATGTCTGCTTTCTTTAACTTGAAACCCCGCTTAAGAAGTCTCCTCCGTGAATTTGATTAAACATTTCTGCTGAGGCAGTTACAAGCTTTTCTCCTTCTGAAACGGGGAGCGAAGGTTGAAGATAGAAAAGTTGAATGGCATGCTTGGTTTCTTCCGTTATAGCCGTTCGCTTAGAATCAACGATAGGACTTCCGAAAGCTCCCTTGTGATCAAGTGAGAGGATTTTGTTGTTGAAGCTTACCTCACGTCCATTTAAGCCCTCATATGCAGTCGTCTCACTTCCAATGTCGATTGTAATATCTCCTTCAACTTGATCAAGATCATAGATCCCAATTGGAATTTTGTATTGAAGCGACAGAAGATTGTTGATGTCTGCAGCAGAGTGAACGAGAGGTAGCGAAGTCCCTTTTTTTAACCGGCGTAATAGGGCTTCTGAGGACGGTCGGTATTTGGCGGGATCAGTCCCGAACTTTTTGAAAATGGAACGCCACTCTGAGATAGCAGGAAATGTGAGCAGGTCTGTCTGTTCAAGATCCATCATCATTGTTTCCTGATAGAATTGAAAGCGACCGCGCACCATTTGCGGCGACTTTTCAACAACGATATTATGGTAAATAGCATAACCAATTTTAAAATCAGGATATGTCTTTTTAATCATTGGAGCGAGAGTTATATTGGGCATCACACTTTTCTCCTAACATCTAATTTTTCGTTCATTTTATCATATACCTAAATTTGAAGCTTATAAGGAGGCTTGCCTCATTTATGAATAAACTTAGAAAACAGTTAGAGCGTATTGATGGAAAAGGATATAAAGCATATAAAGACATTAGTGGGCACTATGATTTTGTGGATTACACCCTTTACATCGACTATGTCCAGGGAGACCCTTTTGCTAGTCCTTCTCGGATAAGAATCATCGCCCCACGCAAGAAAACGATCGTAGAGCCTGAGTGGTTCGATTCGGCTGTAAGAAGAGTTCGAACAGAAGATATGATTGCTAGAAAAGTAGGAGATGCCATTAGAAGGACTGAGAGGCATGCGAAAGGCACTGGGAAAAGTGGATTGGTCTCAATCGATATACCGGGTCAAAAGGTTATTGAGAGGGCAGCAGTGAGCGTGACAGAGGAATCTATTACGATTTGTCTATCAATAGGATTACCTGCACAAGGCAGAAAAGTCCTTGGCAGACAGGCTATAAACTTGCTTCTGCATCAGCTGCCAGACATTGTGAAGAATTCTGTTTTTGCATTAAGCAAACAAATAATCTTAGAGGCATTGCATTTAGCAGACCAACAAGAGGCCATTCGTGAACACCTTACCCAAAACGGATATGTCGGATTTGTAGCGAATGGATCTATATTACCCCGTGAGAGCGGAATAAGCGATCGTCCTATGAAAAATGAGGCAGTGCAATTCGAATCACCTAAAAGCATGGAAGTGTCTTTAACAATTCCACACCGTACTGAGCCATTACAAGGAATGGCTGTTAAGGAAGGTATTACATTAATTGTTGGCGGTGGTTATCATGGAAAGAGTACCCTCTTGCATGCAATGGAGCATGGCGTATATGATCATATTTTAGGGGATGGTAGAGAGTATGTTATTACAAACCACCAGGCAATGAAAATTCGCTCTGAAGATGGTCGGAAGGTAACTGGAGTAGACATCTCGCCATTTATAAACAATCTCCCATATGGAAAAGATACGCGTTCTTTCACATCTGAGAATGCCAGTGGAAGTACGTCCCAGGCGGCCAATATCATTGAGGCGATCGAAGCGGGTTCAGATACGTTATTAATTGATGAAGATACAAGCGCGACTAATTTTATGATTCGAGACTATCGAATGCAGCAGTTAGTTGCGAAAGAGAAAGAACCCATTACACCGTTCATTGATCGTGTGAAGCAACTACGTACAGAACATCATATATCAACCGTACTTGTCATGGGCGGATCTGGAGACTACTTTGATGTAGCTGATCAGGTGATTTTAATGGAGAACTACCTTCCATACGACGTAACGGATCAAGCTCGATCAATCGTAAAAGAATCGGAACGCAGACATGAAGGTGGAGAAAGATTTGGAGAGGCAAGAAAGAGAGTACCTGAGCAGAGTAGCTTAAACAGTAAAAAGGGAAAGAAATCGAAAGTGACAGCTCGCGGATTGCATCATATTCAATTTGGGAATACAGATGTTTCACTTCTTCAAATAGAACAGCTTGTAGATCCCAGTCAAACGCGTTTTGCTGCTGACGTCCTTCATTTTCTGGAAAGAAATCATAAGTTAGGAGAAAAGTCGATTCCAGAACTTCTTGATTTCATTGATCAGAAAATAAACGCAGAGGGACTTGGTTCTTTTTCTCTATATAAGAATCAGCATCCAGGAGATATTGCTCGAATTAGAAGAACAGAAATGGCGGCCATTTTAAATCGAATTCGAACGCTAAGAATTAAATAAAACACTCCCAAAGAGGAAGGGGGGAAACTAGTGACAAACGCACAATTAAAAGCTGATATTGTGGCATACAGTAAAACTATTGGGATTGATAAGATAGGCTTCGCGGCGGCAGATCCTTTTAAAACCCTTAAGCAACGCTTAGAGCGTCAGCAGGAGCTTGGTTATCAGTCAGGCTTCGAGGAATCTGATATAGAAAAGAGAACAGAACCTGAGCTATTGCTAAGCGGTGCAACAACGATTATATCAATTGCCATTGCGTATCCTTCGCGAATGAAGGATAGCCCTAGGAGTAAGAAGGGCGAAAGGAGAGGACTTTTCTGTCGTGCTTCATGGGGAATTGATTATCATCACCTCCTTAGAGAGAAACTCTCCCTTTTAGATGCATATATTAAATCGAAGGTTCCAGAGGCTAGAACGAGCTCGATGGTCGATACTGGCGAACTTTCTGATCGAGCTGTAGCTGAAAGAGCCGGCATTGGTTTTAGCGGTAAAAACACAATGACCATAACAGAAGAATTTGGTTCATGGGTTTATCTTGGTGAAATGATTACCGATCTAAATTTGGAACCTGATGAGCCTGTTGAAGAAGGGTGTGGTGACTGTAATATTTGTGTAGACGCATGTCCGACTGGTGCCTTAATTGAAGGGGGGCAGCTAAACGCGAATAAATGCATCGCTTTTCTTACGCAAACAAAAGGTTTTTTACCTGATGAATACCGTACTAAATTAGGAAACCGATTATATGGGTGCGACACCTGCCAGCTCGTTTGCCCCAAAAACAAAGGAAAAGATTTTCATCATCATCCTGAACTCGAACCAGATCCAGAGATGGTAAAACCAAAGCTCATACCACTTCTAACAATGTCCAATCGTGAATTTAAGACTCAGTTTGGTCAAGCGGCTGGTTCGTGGAGAGGAAAGAAGCCTATTCAACGAAATGCTATTCTTGCTCTTGCTCATTATAAAGATGAAACAGCTATTGATACACTGGTCGAAGTGATGGAAAAAGATCCTCGTCCGGTGATCCGCGGCACTTCGGCCTGGGCGCTTGGGAAAATAGGTGGGGAGAAGGCCTTTAATGCCCTTACAAAGGAGCAATTGAGAGAAAATGACAAGGATGTGGCAGATGAGATCGCTAAAGGCTTGTCAATGCTTAAAAATAAGACTTAATGCTGATGGTCAAACGATTAGATGCGTTGTAAGATAGTGAAAAATGTATAATAAAGAAGGGATAGAATGGAGAAACAAGTGATTCATTATGGGGAGTTTCTATCGCCTATAGGTGCAATAACATTGTTTGCTAGTCCTAATGGAGTTAGTAGGCTCGATTTTGGTTGCGCTGAAGATGTACTGCCTATTGCTGAAACATGGTATAAAAAACATCATGTCAAAGCGGACCTTGTTTTCAATTCTGATATAATCGAACCCATCGTCATGCAATTGGAAGAATACTTCAGTGGAAAAAGAAGGTTCTTTGATCTAAAGCTTGATAAGGTAGGAACGATTTTTCAACAGAAAGTATGGAACAACCTTTCGGAAATTCCATATGGTGAAACCCGGTCTTATCGAGATGTAGCTGTTGGTATTTCGGCACCAAAGGCTGTTAGAGCCATAGGTTCAGCTAACAACCGAAACCCAATTCCAATCATTGTACCGTGTCACAGAGTTATAGGAAGTAATGGTGCTTTAGTTGGCTATGGTGGCGGCGTAGATAAAAAAGAATATTTATTATCACTTGAACAGCAGCATTCTATGCATGCCGTTCTACCGTAACGATATATAGTGCCAGTTCGCTATCTTGATAGCGAACTGGCTTTTTTGTTTTTTTGTCTTAGGCATAAAGTTATAAAAAGAGCTTCGTTTCTTGTAAAATAGCAAATGCATTTTAAAAAAGAGATACTAAAATATCTAGGGCGAAGAATGAGAGCAACTTGATACAGCTTTTAGTTTTAAGCCCTCATATGAGGAGTGAACATTATGAACAGCTTTTTATCCAAAAGTCTGATCTACGTAGCGGGATTATTTACACTAGCCTTTGGGGTTGTCTTATTAATTAATGCCGATGTTGGAATTGCCCCATGGGATGCTCTCTACGTTGCGCTTTCTGACCAACTAGGGTTTACCGTGGGAACATGGGTGTTTATTGTTGGTGGTATTTTAATTTTTATCAATAGTCTTATTATGATGAGGAAACCAAACTTAGCTGGTTTTATTCCAATTATTCTTCTAGGATTGTTTGTTGACCTCTTGAATTTACAAATTCTCACTTTCATTGATGTAGATGGAATCGTTACCAGGTGGACCTTATTTCTTGTTGGATTAGTTATCATGGGTCTTGGAATTGCAGTGTACTTATTTGCATCTCTTGCATCTATTCCAAACGATGAACTCATGCTTGCCTTAACAGAAAGAACGGGATGGAGTATTGGTATTACTAAGACATTAACAGAAGCTCTTGCGTTTGTTCTGGCATTCTTGTTAGGCGGGCCGATTGGTGCCGGTACCTTTGTAGAAGTGCTTCTGCTTGGTATTCTTGTTGGTTGGTTTGATAAATTACTCAAGAAAATAACACACCCTTCAGCAGAGCCAGCTGTAAACCATTCCTGATTCCAAGTCATGTGTTTGATTTCCCTGTCATAAAGTGCGATGAGGGGGGACGCATATGGTGTGGGGAGACCAGTTGAAATCTTTCTGGAAAGAACAAGCAACTTGCTTACTAAATGGAACGGATCATTCAAGAATAGGAACTAGGCCTTCAGAGGAAGAAGAAGCAGTCAACCGTTATCGTATACAGAGCCAAAATAGGGGAGCTTCTGTTATTCGTATAAAAAATAAAGGGATCCTCCTGGGAAAAAAAACAGTCTCGACGAGCCAACTTTATGAATATCTTCTTCATCAGCAGTTTCTTATTAAACAGGGAGAAAAACTATATCAGGAAGAACGACTTGAAAAGAGATTGGCAAAAATGGTGGAGGGTGAACTTATTCTTGATCGATCAGCTGAGATAGAGGGAGGAACACTTCAAGTAGCAGAAGGTAAAGGCAGCGGTGATGCTCGTCTAAAAGGCTCCTATTATGATCGGTTATCAGCTCTGAAATATGCTGAGAGATGGTGGGATGATGCGAATCCTTCTTATCAGTCGTTTGATGTAGATTGTACAAATTATATTTCTCAGTGTCTTCATGCAGGGAAAGCCCCTATGCGTGGTTACCCAGATCGCACTAAGGGATGGTGGATGAAAGGAAATAACTGGAGCTATTCATGGACTGTAGCTCATGCGCTTAGGTGGCATTTAAGTAGCTCGAAGAATGGTCTTCGAGCTCGTGAAGTAGCGAATCCGGATGATCTCATTCCTGGAGATATTATTTGTTATGACTTTGATGGAGATGGCCACTGGCAACATACTACTTTTGTCGTAGATAATGATGAGAAGGGATATCCTCTTGTCAATGCTCATACAACAAATAGCAGGATGCGCTATTGGGCCTATGAAGATTCTACGGCATGGACGCCTGAAATCAAGTATAAGTTTTTTCATATTGAGGATTAGAGAATGCCATCTCCTAATCTAAAACATGCTATAATAGTATTGTTTTGAAGTGGAGGTGAATGAATATGTCTTTAAATATTGTACTGTTTCAGCCTGAAATACCAGCGAATACAGGGAATATAGCTAGAACATGTGCAGCAACAAATACAAGTCTACATCTAATTCGCCCACTAGGGTTTTCGACAGACGATAAAATGTTGAAACGTGCGGGCTTGGATTACTGGCAATATGCTGATGTACATTATTATGATTCTCTAGAGGAGTTCTTTGAAAAGAACCAGGGTGGAGAATATTATTATATTACGAAATACGGTACGAATACACATACTGACTTTGATTACTCAGATGTGAATGAGAATACGTATTTTGTTTTTGGAAGAGAAACGAATGGTTTACCAGACGAGTTGATTGAAAATAACAAAGAGCGTTGTCTTCGTCTACCGATGACAGATCATGTTCGTGCTCTCAACCTTTCAAATACTGCTGCTATTATGGTATATGAAGCACTAAGACAGCAAAGTTATCCTGGGATGAAATAAAAAAGAACGACTTTCAGCAAAGAGCTGAAAGTCGTTCTTTTTTTTGATAGAAGTTTAAGCGTATTTCAGCGTTCAAAAACTTTGTTTTTGAACGCTCGTCTTCGCTTTTCGTGTCTAGCTATAGTGGGCAAATCCTCCGGTTGTTTCACCCAATCGATTGAGACAAAAAGCGTCTCATTCTCATGGGTTCCAACGCCCTGCGGATTTAACCGCCCACTTTCGCTTTTCGTGTCTAGCTACGACTCGCAGAAACTGCGATATTTCACTCTTTCACCAGAACACAAAAGGCGTGTTCTAGTTCAAGAGTTCCAATATCTCCGTTTCTAAACGCTCGTCTTCGCTTTTCGTTTTACCTACTACCTTTTTTGGTTTTGCTTGGTCGGTCGTTGTAGCCAGCTGTAAAGATGGCTGCTAGGAAAGCTAGGATTACTACTAAAATACCCAGGAAACTCATGGTCTCATCCTCCTCAGGTAAAATTGTGTCCAAATCTAACTCTCATTATAAACCATGTGCGGGAAGGTGTGAATGTTTTGAGGGGAATTCTTGTAGTGAGGAGTTGTTTGAATTGGAAAAAAACGTCGTTATTCGATAGGATAGAGAGAGAAACCTAAAGGAGGATTTATTTTATGTATGTTGTGATGAATGAATTGAAGGTCCCTGATGAAGCAAAAGACATGATGAAGCAACGTTTTGGGAAAAGTGCTGATAGTATGAAGAATGTTGATGGTTGCTTGGAGTTTCTATTTCTTGAACAGTCGGCTGAAAACGGAAAGCTTATTGTATTTACGAAATGGGAAAGTGAAGAGGCTTATCAGAATTGGGTGCACTCCGATTCATTTAAGAACGCTCATAAAGAAAAGCGCGAATCGAAAGAAAAATCTCCAGCAACAGGAAATGAACTAAGCGAATTTACAGTAGTTTATCATACGTAAAGATGAGAGCCGGGCAACCGGTTCTTTTATTTTGGACTTTTTTCATAACTGAGCAGAAACCCTATAAAGACTCGATTGAATCATTGGAAAGAAAGCCGAATGTTATTGGACATCCCCGCATAACATGTATTAAATCCGATGAACCAAACTTGGAGGGGGCTCTTAATGGATATCTTACGTAAAATCCAGCAGCATCGAGAAGAAGAGAGGCGGCTGAAGTGGGAAGGAACCTTCAGCGAGTATTTAGACATTATCCGGGAACGACCTGAAGTAGCGCAGTCAGCTCATTCACGTGTTTATAATATGATAAGAGATGCAGGGATTGATGAGGTTGATGGGAAAAGAAGTTATTCTTTCTTCTCTGAAGAGCTTTATGGACTTGAGGAAGCAATCGAACGTCTGGTAGAAGAATACTTTCACCCTGCTGCCAAAAGGTTAGATGTCAGAAAACGTATTCTCTTATTGATGGGACCAGTAAGTGGTGGTAAATCAACTCTTGTTACGGTGCTGAAAAGAGGACTGGAGAAATATTCTCATGAAGAGTCTGGGGCTGTTTATGCGATTAAAGGCTGTCCTATGCACGAAGATCCACTGCACCTTATACCACATCATTTGAGAGATGAATTCCACGATGAATACGGGATCCGAATTGAAGGAAGTCTTTCCCCACTAAACGTAATGCGCCTTGAGCAAGAGTATGGTGGTCGTATTGAAGATGTGATGGTAGAGCGCATATTCTTTAACGAGGATAAGCGGACAGGTATTGGTACATTTAGTCCTTCAGATCCTAAGTCTCAAGATATTGCAGACTTAACCGGAAGTATTGATTTCTCAACGATAGCGGAATTTGGATCAGAGTCTGATCCTAGAGCTTATCGATTCGACGGAGAATTAAATAAAGCCAATCGTGGAATGATGGAATTCCAGGAGATGCTGAAATGTGATGAGAAGTTTTTGTGGCACTTGCTTTCACTGACTCAAGAAGGAAACTTTAAAGCTGGGCGTTTTGCGCTAATTTCTGCTGATGAACTTGTTGTAGCGCATACGAACGAAGCAGAGTATCGCTCTTTTATATCAAATAAAAAGAATGAGGCGTTACACTCTCGTATTATCGTTATGCCGGTTCCATATAACTTAAAGGTGAGTCAGGAAGAGCGTATTTATGAGAAGATGATTCGTGAAAGTGATGTAGCTGATGTGCACATCGCCCCACATGCTCTTAGAGTAGCTGCTATTTTCTCTATCTTGACGAGGTTAAAAGATACGAATCGTCAGGGAGTGGACCTTGTTAAGAAAATGCGACTCTACGATGGAGAAATTGTAGAAGGCTTTAATCAGGTAGATGTGGATGAACTTCATAAAGAGCATTCGGATGAGGGAATGAGCGGGATTGATCCGCGTTATGTTATTAACCGAATTTCCTCTACGATTATAAGAAAAGAAGTACCGTCAATTAATGCCCTGGATGTTCTTCGTTCATTAAAAGATGGACTTGATCAACATGCTTCTATCTCAAAAGAAGATAAAGAGCGGTATATGAATTTCATCTCCATTGCGCGCAAAGAGTATGATGAAATTGCAAAGAAAGAAGTACAAAAAGCATTTGTTTACTCTTATGAAGAGAGTGCAAAGACGCTAATGGATAATTATCTTGATAATGTTGAAGCGTATTGTAATAAAAATAAGCTCCGCGACCCTCTTACTGGAGAGGAAATGAGTCCGGATGATAAGCTTATGCGTTCAATTGAAGAACAGATTGGCATTTCAGAAAATGCGAAGAAAGCATTTAGAGAAGAAATTCTTATTCGTATCTCTGCTTATGCTAGAAAGGGTAAGAAGTTCGATTATAATTCCCATGAACGTTTAAGAGAAGCGATTCAGAAAAAATTGTTTGCTGATTTAAAAGATGTAGTCAAAATAACGACATCTTCCAAAACACCAAATGAAAATCAACTCAAGAAAATCAATGAGGTTATCGCACGTCTCATCGATGAACATGGATATAATTCAATTTCAGCCAATGAACTTCTACGTTATGTAGGTAGTCTCCTAAATCGATAATTAGAAGAAGCATGCCTCTTTAGGTATGCTTCTTTTTATGCTGCTATAAGGAGCGCTATTTATGAAATGGGTGAATATACTTAAAATAAGAAATTTTCTTCGTTCATGGAATAGAAAGCCACTATAACGATGGAAGTGAATGGTGAGAATATGCAATGTAATCGCTGTCATATACGTGTGCGCTTGTGCCAGCTTATTATGAGTGATAGATTAGACGTAAAGACGTATTGAAAAGAGGTTTGAGATGAAGAAGGAACGCAATCCGCTTTGGGAGTGGATCAAGGCTTTTTCAATAGCTGTAGTCCTGGCGATTGTTATTCGTGAATTTCTCATAACGAACTATGTCGTTCATGGTGAATCAATGATGCCAACGATCCAAGATGGGAATCGTTTAATTATTAATAAAATTGGTTATGAAGTCTCAGAGCCTGATCGATTTGATCTTGTTGTATTTCATGCGAATGAAGAAGAAGACTATATTAAGAGAGTTATTGGTCTTCCAGGAGATACGATCGAATATAAAAATGATGTTTTATATGTGAATGGTGAGAAAATAAAAGAACCTTATCTTGAGCGTTATAAGAAAGATATTTTTAACGGGAACCTCACTGAGAATTTCCATCTTGAAGATAAAACTGGAAAATCAGAGGTGCCCGAGGGATATTTATTTCTCATGGGGGATAACCGAAGACATAGCTATGATAGCAGGCATATTGGTTTCGTACCAATGAATCAAGTAGTAGGGGAAGTAAATCTACGCTACTGGCCACTTGAGAAAATTGATTTCACTTTCCAAAAATAAACTAAATATGGTTATTAAGGAAGGGAATCGGGGTACTATTAATATTGAGGTGATTCAAAATGGCGGATCATAAAGAAAAACCTGAGAACAGTTCAATGGCGATGAATGAAAAAGAGATGGCCGAACTCGGTAAAGAGATGGAAGAGCTAGACACAAATGATGAGATTAAGAAAAAGGGTAAACGTCCAGATCCGATTCAACACAAAAAGGAAAACGAAACAGAGTAACTCCCAATAAGGGAGTTTTTTTTTGAATATAGACTGAGAAGGATAAAACATAAGTATAAACGGATGAAAGTCGTCCAATTCGAGTAGTTGGAGCAATAAAAGCTGCATTTGTCAGAATTAATTGTCAATTATCGCTTGTATTTGCATAGGATAAAGTATACTATTCAACGCAGCCGAAGGATGTCCACATTAGGGTTAAGTTTCTGAACTAACATCATGAGCGATCATCGATCATTGAATAAATTTTCGATAGAAATTTAATTTTTTTAGGAGGGAAATAAGGCATGAAAGACAAGGACTCCAACAATTTCGTCGTCTCTCAGGAGAATTGGTCCCTCCACCGAAAAGGCTATCAGGATCAACAACGCCATGCCGAAAAAGTTCAAGATGCTATCCAAAACAATCTCCCGGATCTCATCAGTGAAGAGAACATTATTTTATCTAACGGTCGAGATGTCATTAAAATACCAATACGTTCACTTGATGAGTATAAAATTCGTTATAACTATGATAAGTCTAAGCATGTTGGGCAAGGTGAAGGCGATAGCCAGGTGGGAGACGTTGTGGCAAGAGATGGTTCTGGGGAAAAACAGCCTGGGGCCGGTAAAGGTGAAGGGGCTGGAGATCAGCCAGGAGAAGATTATTATGAAGCAGAAGTTTCTCTGGTAGAACTGCAGGATATTTTATTTAAAGAACTGGAACTGCCGAATTTACGTGAAAAAGAAACAGCCGACGTAGTGAAAAAGAAAGTAGAATTTAATGATATTCGAAAAACTGGACTTATGGGTAATATTGATAAGAAAAGAACAATTCTATCAGCGTATAAGAGAAATGCAATTAGTGGAACACCATCAATTGCACCGATTTATCAAGATGATCTACGCTTCAAAACATGGAATGAAGAAATTAAGCGCGAATCTAAAGCTGTCGTTTTAGCCATGATGGATACAAGTGGTTCGATGGGAAAATGGGAGAAATATATGGCAAGAAGCTTTTTCTTCTGGATGTCACGTTTCTTACGATCGAAATACGAAACAGTGGAGATTGAGTTTATTGCTCATCATACAGAAGCAAAAGTCGTCACTGAAGACGATTTTTTTTCAAAAGGAGAAAGCGGCGGAACAATTTGCTCATCAGCTTATCGCAAAGCGCTTGAACTCATTGATGAGAAGTATTCTCCAGCACGTTACAACATTTACCCATTCCATTTCTCAGATGGCGATAACCTGACGTCAGACAATACAAGATGTGTGAAACTGGTCAATCAAATTATGAAGGTCTCGAACATGTTTGGGTATGGAGAAGTTAATGCTTATAATCGCCACTCCACCCTGATGAGTGCCTACAAAAATATACATGATCCTAAATTTAGGCATTATATCCTAAAAGAAAAGAAAGACGTCTATCACGCAATGAAAAGCTTCTTCCGAAAAGAAGAAATTCATTCATAAGCTTCCCGAAAAGGGGAGCTTTTTTCTTATAGTTTGGCTATGCGATTGAACGCTGTTATTTTCACTCAGATGATCCACAAATTGAGAAGTCAAAATAAGTTAATATTGCTTTTAGATCAGATAGGAAGGTACATACTAATAACAAGTAAAGCGTTGGAGGAATCATTATGAAATTCATTAGGTTTCTTTCTATTTCCCTTCTTATCTTATTATTGATGCCTTATGATGTGACAGCTCAATCAAATGTGGTTGAAGTTCATTTTATTGATGTGGGACAGGCTGATAGCATTTTAATCACGTATGGAGAAAAAGCTGTGCTAGTCGATGCAGGAGATAATGGTGATGGAGAAACGGTTTCAAATTATATAAAGAAGCTAGGCATTAGCCAATTAGATTATATTGTGGCGACGCATCCTCATCATGACCATATTGGTGGGATGGATGATGTGATAGAAAATTTCGATGTAAAAACTGTGATGATGCCCGATGTTTCTTATCCAACAGTTCACTATAAGTCCCTCTTAAAGGTATTGAAGAAAAAAGACATTACCTTAGAAAAGGCACGAAAAGGTATGAAAATAAAACTAGGACATCAGGTTAATATACAGGTCATTTCACCTTCCAAAGAAGCGGAGTACGAGGATTTTAATGATTATAGTGCCGTATTACGGCTGAGTCATAAAGAGAATAGCTTCCTGTTGATGGGGGACGCTGGGGTAGAAGTAGAGAAGCAAATGCTAGAAAAAGTTAAAAGGAAACAGATTAAATCTGATGTTCTAAAAATGGGGCACCATGGTGCGAGTTCGGCTACATCAGAGACATTTCTTAAAGCCGTAACCCCAGAGACTGCTGTTATTTCTGTAGGTAAAAATAATCGTTATGATTTTCCAGATGAAAATGTGATTCAGAGATTAAATGAACATCATATTTCTGTTCTAAGGACAGATGAAATAGGAACGATTATTGCTACAAGTGATGGTGAGAACATTGTATTTCATACTGATAACAACCTGATTTCACATAAAAAGGATAAATAATAACCGGCGAAGGAGCTTACACTACATGTTGTAAGGCACCGCCTTTCTTGTCTGAACGATCATACACCTTGGGAGGAATGCTTGTGCATAACAATCTGCAAAACCTCATGTCTAAGAACATCGTATCCGTTACACCAGAGCAATCGATCCAGGAAGCAGCGGCTCTAATGAATCAGTATAATATTGGTTCATTACCTGTCATGAAAAATGGTCAGCTTTGCGGAATGGTTACAGATCGTGATATTACGACTCGTGCCACTGCAACTGGTGGAAATGCGGATTGTCAGGTGAGCCAATGTATGTCTAACAATATTGTCTCAGCTACATCTAACATGAGTGCAGAAGAAGCAGCGGCATTAATGGCTCAGAATCAGATCCGACGATTGCCTATTGTTGAAAACAATCAGGTAGTGGGAATGGTTTCGCTTGGAGATTTTGCGACGAAAACACCTGACCATCAAGAGGCCGCCACCGCACTATCGAGCATTTCTCAGAATGGAACAACACGGGGTTAAGAACAAAGGGACTGACAAATGTCAGTCTCTTCTATTTCGTTCATCCTATGATAAAATCAGGATAGAATCATGTGGAAATAGGGTACATAGTAATATAGATGGAATGTGGAGGGAAAGCATATGTCAGAATTAGATGTATCGAAATTCGAAAAAAAGATTGAGATTAGGCAAATTCATCACGAAGATATAGATGAAATCCTTTCATTACAGAAAAAATGTTTTCCTGGAATGGATCCCTGGAAAAGAGAGCACCTTGAGAGTCACCTGGAAATTTTCCCAGAAGGGCAATTTTGTGTAGAACTCGAAGGAGAAATCATAGGCTCCTGTTCAAGTTTAATGGTGAACTTTGATGAATATGATGATCAGCATACGTGGGATGATATTACGGATGAAGGATATATTACAAATCATAACCCTGATGGCTATAACCTTTATGGTATTGAAGTGATGGTTCATCCGGAATATAGAAGGATGAAAATCGGTAAGCGTCTTTATGAGGCACGAAAAGATCTTGCGCGAGAATTAAACGTGAAGAGTATTATTATCGGAGGGCGAATTCCGAATTACCATAAACACGCGAATGAAATGAAAGCATCAGAATACGTAGAAGAAGTGAAATTCCAGAACATATATGATCCTGTTTTAACGTTCCAGCTCATGAATGGATTTAATGTTATGAGAATAAATCCGAACTATTTACCAGATGATAAAGCTTCAAAGCAATTTGCTACTTTAATGGAGTGGAATAACGTTGAATACAAAGCCGTTACAAGAAGGCACTTTAGATCGTCATTCCCCGTTCGAATTTGTGCGATACAATATGCGATGAAGAAAATCTCTTCCTTTGAAGAATTTGCAAACCAAGTAGAATATTATGTTGATGTGGCAGCAGATTTTGGTTCTGATTTTGCTGTGTTTCCTGAGATCTTTACGACACAACTAATGTCGTTCATGGATGAAAAAATACCAAGCAAAGCTGTTCGTCGTTTAACAGAATATACAGAGCCGTATATCGAGCTTTTTACAGAATTAGCTGTAAAGTATAACGTTAATATTATTGGTGGTTCTCATTTCGTTTTAGAGGATGAAAAGATCTATAATATTGCTTATTTGTTTAGAAGAGACGGAACGATTGAAAAGCAATATAAAATTCATGTTACCCCAAATGAACGTCGTTGGTGGGGAATTCATGGTTCAGATGGTATAGAAGTTTTTGATACAGATTGTGGTAAGATTGCGATCCAAATCTGTTATGATATCGAATTCCCTGAGCTTGGAAGAATTGCGACGGATAAGGGCGCTAACATTCTATTTACACCTTTCTGTACCGATGATCGTCAAGGGTATTTACGCGTACGTTATTGTGCGCAGGCTAGAGCGGTTGAGAACCAAATCTATACAGTCATTGCAGGTACGATTGGTAACTTATCTCAAGTAGAGAATATGGATGTACAGTATGCACAATCAGGGATTTTCACGCCTTCAGATTTTGCTTTTTCAAGAGATGGAATTGCTGGTGAATGTCACCCGAATATTGAAACTGTGGTGGTAGGCGATGTGGATCTTGAGATTCTTAGAAGACAACGTCAATCTGGTACGGTTCGCCAGTTGCGAGATCGCCGAAAAGATTTATATGAGATACATTACAAAAAGTAAGCCGTTCCCCGGCTTGCTTTTTTTGTCGAATTTAAGAGAATGGTGTTTTTTTCCTATATAGCATTGGCGTACGATACAATTCGTATTATGATAATTAGAGAAAAGGAGAAAATCTAGCCAAAATGCAGGATTTTAACAGGTTTTCTCGAATTGATAAAAATTAAAGAAGATATACATAATAGGAGGCAATAATGGACTGGAAAAATGAATATAAAAGATGGGTATCAGCAACTTCCCTTGACGAAGAATTGAAAAAGGATCTTGAAGCATTAAAAGGACAAGACCAATCACTTGAAGATGCATTTTATAAAAATCTTGAATTTGGCACGGGTGGCATGAGGGGAGAAATAGGCCCTGGTACGAATCGAATGAATTTATATACGATTCGAAAAGCCTCGGAAGGTCTTGCGCAATACATAGATGCACATGGTGAAGCTTACAAGAAAAGAGGAGTAGCGATTGCTTACGATTCACGTCACAAGTCTCCTGAGTTCGCTATGGAAGCTGCGAAGACCCTTTCGAGCCATGGCATTCAAACGTATGTTTTCGAAGAGCTACGCCCCACACCAGAGCTCTCGTTCGCGGTTCGAACTTTAAATGCTTGCGCTGGAATCGTTATCACAGCGAGTCATAACCCACCAGAGTATAACGGTTATAAAGTTTACGGAGAAGATGGAGGTCAGCTACCACCTAAGGCTGCTTCAGAAGTAATTTCATATGTAGACGGTGTTGAGAATGAGTTAGAAGTGAAGGTTACGTCCGAGCAAGAACTGAAAGAAAAAGGACTTATTCAAATGATTGGCGCAGAAATTGATCGTCAATATGTAGAAGAATTAAAAACGCTTCGCGTAAATCAAGGACTACTTTCTAAAATGGGCGAGCAATTAAAAATCGTCTTCACGCCTTTGCACGGAACAGCGAATATTCCTGTGAGGGAAGGTTTGAAAGCTTATGGATTTACGAATGTAACTGTTGTAAAAGAACAGGAGTTACCAGATCCTAATTTCTCTACAGTGTCTTCTCCAAACCCGGAAGAACATGCTGCGTTTGAATTAGCCATTCAATATGGGGAGCAGGAGGATGCTGATATACTTTTGGCTACAGATCCAGATGCAGACCGTGTTGGTGTAGCTGTGAAAAACAAAGAGGGTAAGTATGTGGTCCTGACTGGAAATCAAACAGGTGCTCTATTGTTGAACTACATCATTACTCAGAAAAAAGAAAATGGAGAGCTGCCGGAAAATGGCGCAGTTCTTAAAACAATTGTTACTTCTGAAATTGGTCGTAAGATTGCGGAGGATAACGGTCTTACTTCATATGATACGCTTACAGGATTTAAATTTATTGGAGAAAAGATTAAAGAATTCGAAACAACTGGGGAGCATACTTTCCTATTTGGCTATGAAGAAAGCTATGGCTATCTTGTTGGTGACTTTGTTCGAGACAAAGATGCTGTTCAAGCATGCCTCGTAGCAGCTGAAGTTGCTGCTTTCTACAAGTCTAAAGGAATGACGCTTTATGAAGGTTTGCTCGAAGTATTTGAACAGTATGGATTTTATCAGGAAGGTCTTGAATCGTTAACACTGAAAGGAAAAGAAGGGGCAGAGAAGATCGTTTCTTTACTTGCGAAATTCCGTGAAGAGCCGCCTACTGAAGCAGCTGGATTACGAGTGCAAAGCGTAGAGGATTATGAGACAAGCAAAAGAACGTTTTTAGGTAGTGGTGAAAGTGAGCAAATTGAATTGCCTACTTCAAATGTATTGAAATATATTTTAGAAGATGGATCATGGTTCTGCCTTCGTCCTTCAGGAACTGAGCCGAAAGTGAAATTTTATTTTGGCGTAAATAGCGATAATCTTGAAAACAGTAAAAGCAAATTGGCTGAACTTAGATCGTCCGTTATGGGTAAGGTTCAAGAACGTTTGGGATAAAATAAAATAATGAAAAAGAAAACCAGGACAAATCTCTCGTCCTGGTTTTCTTGATGAGTTTCCTCTAAAAGCACAACATGTGTCTTATGCTAAACTAAGACACGAAAAAAAATCGGCTAGTTTCGCCGATTTTTCTACTATTGGTGAAGTTGTTGTTTATTCAATTGATGTTCGTATTCAGCTTTGTTCATACGAATGAGATGAAATACTTTGTCTTTCGTTTCGCTATCTAGTTTCTCGAGAATTTTACCTGCTTTATACTCGTTTGAGGTAACAATCTTTCGATAAATTTTAGATAACCGTTTATCATCTTCGGATAAATCCAAAAGGCACTGCCTCCTTATAATGAACTAAACCTTTTTCCTATCCTTAAATTACGATTTATTTTACAATATATGAAGAGAAGTAGCAAGAAATTAATTTATTTATGACAGAATATTCTTATTCATAGAAACATAAATGAACACGAAAGGGAGTTATATCATGGAATATACAAATGAAATGAAAAACCGTTTAAAAAGAGTTGAAGGTCAAATTCGTGGTGTTCTTCGTATGCTTGAAGAAGAGAAAGATTGCAAAGATGTAATCACTCAGCTATCTGCTAGCAGAACGGCGATTGACCGTACGATAGGTTTAATAGTTGGTTCTAATCTAGAGGAGTGTATTCGTGAACAGCTTGATAAAGGCGAGTCTACAGAAGATGTTGTAAAGGAAGCTGTTCAACTTCTCGTTAAGAGCCGTTAAGCATTATTAGGATATTGAATAAAATATCATGAGAATCCTAGTACCTTTTTAAAATGGATACACGACTCAATAAATCATACCCCTCCTTCGTTTTCAAAAGTAAGATGGGAAATGTTCTGTGACAATAGCTGTCTTAAGTATTTGGTATAGTTCCATCTAAAATCGGTATGATAGTGAATAATGGATAAACTCTGCTATTTACAACATTTGTGCTTACAAAGCTATGTGTTAATTGGGCATTTAGTCGATGTTCTTTGGTAAAAGGAGGAGCAAATGAGAAATTTGATAATCGGGATCGTCGTCCTTAGTGGTTTTTTAGCTTTTGGTTTGCAAGTTTTTACGGATAATAAGAATGTTAGCGTTATAAATCAAGCAGAACCAGCGAAGCAAGTGTCAGGAGCTGTTGAAGTAGGATTGCAAAAAGGAGATAAGGCACCTGATTTTACATTATATTCACTAGAAGGGGAAGAAGTGAGCCTCTCTGATTACAAAGGGAAGGTAACTTTTATTAATTTCTGGACGACCTGGTGCCCCCCTTGTAAAAAAGAAATGCCGGATATGCAGGAGTTTTATGAAGAAAAGGCAGAGGAATACGATGCAGAAATTCTTTCTATAAATATTACGACCAACGAATCTTCTTCTCAAGTTGTGGAAGATTTTGTGAAAGAATATGCTCTTACCTTTCCAGTATTGTTGGATGAAAATGGTGAGCAATCAAATACTTTCGCTACTATAACAATACCAACGACGTATTTAGTTGACAAAAATGGTATAATAATGAAGAGGGTAATAGGTCCTATGAGTAAAGAACAAATGGTTGAGTTGGCATCTTCAGTGGAATAAGAGAGGTATTGTTAGGAGAGGTATGAGCTTCCGTTCGCTCAATCGTTCTTTAAAAGAAACGATGTTTTAAAATTGCGAAGGATAAACAGTTGACGCATAAGGGGGAGTGAACTGTGACTAATTTAGGATTTGGTGTCATGTTGTTTTTGATGTTGGGATTTGTCCAGTATAGCTGGATTTATGAGCCAGTGAATGGGGTTGGGATTGAATTTAAATCAAAATGGTCCTACATTTCGATGTCGGTTTTTCTTGGTTTACTTGTGGGTTATCTCATTACGACGGGGATCTATCAGATTTATTAGAAGAATACGATTGCTATAAATTATTTTCGCATCTCGTTCCTATGGTTCATTTGTAGTTTTACAGCTCTTATTGACGAGACGGGGATTAGGGCTTATGATTTAAATATACTAAAACTAGCCTCAGACAGGTTAGACGGCGATTTTTCTGAAAGAAAAACCTTTCATTTTCATCGCCCTTTGTCGATTGTTCGACAGGGGGCGATTTTTTTATTGTCTTATTTTTATACCATTCATTGAATTCCTTTAAAAAAGGTAAGCATGAGATAAATGATGGGAGGATCATCGAATGTGGAAATATGTATTACTTGTTTTATTTGCAGGATGTAGTTTAGGTTCATTGTCTACAATTACGAAAATAGGGATTTCTAAAGGATTTTCAGTAGGAGAATTATTAGCTGGTCAATTCTTTATTGGATGGCTCGTTCTAATAGTTCTCGTTGTTCTTTCTAAGAAAAAACTAAAATTACAAGGCTTAAAATTTATTCTAATCGGTGGAGTGGCTATCGGTTGTGTTTCTATTTTCTATACGCTTGCTGTATCCAAACTGCCAGCTTCTATTGCGGTGCTTCTTCTCTTTCAATTCACTTGGATCGGCCTCCTACTTGATTCTCTCAGTCAAAAAAGATGGCCAGAACCTAAAACGTTCGTATCAGTTATTATTCTCCTCATAGGGACATTTCTAGCGAGTGGAGTAGTAGGAGCTAAGGAATTCATTTATGATCCGATCGGTATTTTACTGGGTCTTCTTGCAGCAATCTGTTTTGCCATCTATATTTTTATTATGAGTAAAACATCAGCAGAAGTTCCTGCTGTTCAAAAAAGCTTTTATATGGTTACAATAGCTGGTATTCTCGTCTTAACTATGTTCTCCCCTGAGTCACTTTTCCAAGGGGATATATCAGGTGAATGGTGGATGTTTGGTTTGTTTTTAGCGCTTCTCGGAAATATATTTCCGGTCTTATTTATGGCCATTGGTGTACCTAAAGTAGGTTCAAGTGTTGGAACGATTTTAAGTTCCTCAGAGCTTCCAGCGGCAGTGCTTTTATCGGCGGTTTTTCTTCACGAAGCGGTTCATCTTGTTCAATGGGGAGGCGTTTTGTTGATTTTGATTGGCATTGTCATCTCCCAGTGGAATGTAAGCTATGACCAACAGTCAGAAAAAAAAGCAGCATAATTCTCTGTAACTGACAAATACAAGTTCTAGAAAACGAATGTATATCCTTATAACCTATTTTTGTAAAGGGGAAGTTGCGTAATGGAATTGTTACGTATTCAAGACACATGGATTGAACTTGGTATTGCACTCGGTATTTTCCTTCTTTTTCTAGTAATGAGGAAAATTTTCGCGAAATATATATTTAATGTTTTTCTTAAATTAAGTAGAAAGTCTTCTACAGAATTTTTCACACACCTCTTCCTTGCTTTTGAGAGGCCGTTACGAATGTTATTCGTAATAATTGGTTTGTATATTTCTGTACGTTACGTGTCATTCCTAGATCATCATAATGAACTTTATAAAGAGATTATGAGATCGTCGTTAATTTTTCTTACTGCATGGGGATTATATAACCTTTCCTCATCGTCATCACTGTTTTTCCAAACAGTGAACAGCAAATATAATCTAAAAATTGATCAGCTTCTTATTCCGTTTCTATCAAAAACACTTCGTCTTTTAATTGTTGCTATGACGTTTAGTGTTATCGCAGGAGAATTCGGTTATGACGTTAACGGCTTCATTACTGGGCTTGGACTTGGAGGTTTAGCGTTTGCTCTTGCTGCAAAAGAGACGATTGAAAACTTCTTCGGTGGAATAGTGATTATTACTGAGAAGCCATTTTCGATCGGTGAATGGATTAAAACACCGAGTGTAGAAGGCGTGGTTGAGGATATTACGTTTAGAAGTACTAAAATTCGTACGTTTGCCCAGGCGCTTGTGACAGTTCCGAATGCGCGATTAGCGAATGAAAATATTACGAACTGGTCCAAAATGGGTAAGCGGCAAATTACCTTTCATTTAGGAGTAACGTATAATACGCCATCAGAAAGACTTGAAACGTGTATTGATCGAATCGAGAAAATGCTTCGCGATCATGAAGAAATTCATCCCGAGACTATATTTGTGTCATTTGATGAGTTTAATCATAGCAGCCTTGATGTTTTTCTTTATTTCTTTACCAACACAACCACGTGGGGGGACTTTTTGAATGTAAAACAAGATGTGAATTTTAAAATTATGAAAATAATGGAAGAAGAACATGTTGCTTTTGCATTTCCTACACAAACTCTCCATGTGGAAACAACTCCGTCACATGAAGAAGAGAAAATGTATAACTAAGACAAAGGCAGGTCCTCCATGGAGAGACCTGCCTTTTCTTATGCGCTTTTTTTAGTAAGGGCTTTTTGCTCTTTAGTAGAAGGTTTTCTTTTGCTCCAAATGGTAGCTAGGATCGGACCAGAGATGTTATGCCATACACTAAAAATAGCGCTTGGTACTGCGGCGATGGGATTAAAATGAGCAGAAGCAAGTGCTGCGCCTAGACCGGAATTTTGCATCCCGACTTCAATCGAGATCGCGCGTTGATCGGGTTCAGGGAGTTGCAGTAATTTGGCAAGAAAATAGCCAACGACAAGGCCAAGTATATTATGGAGAATAACAATTGAGAAAATAATGAGTCCCGTTTCTGCAATCCGATCTTTGCTTGCACCAACGACTGCTGCAACAATAGCGACGATTGAGATAACTGAAACAAGCGGAAGGACTTTAACACTCTCAGCAACTTTTTCTTTAAAAATCAGTTTTACGCCAAAGCCAAGTGTAATGGGAATAACGACCATTTGAAAGATCGAAAGGAATAGATCACCTGCAGATACAGGTAGCCATTGACTCGCAAATAAGAGAACGAGAGCAGGTGTTACTAAAGGAGCCAGTAGTGTAGAAACGGCTGTAATCGCTACTGATAAAGCTGTGTTTCCTTTCGATAAGTAAGTGATGACGTTTGAAGCAGTCCCCCCAGGACAACATCCAACAAGAATTACACCGACAGCAATTTCAGCTGGTAATTGAAAAATAACGGCAAGACCGTAAGCGAGCAAAGGCATAACAATAAATTGTGCAGCTACTCCGATGGCAACGCTTTTTGGTTGTTTCACTACTTCTTTGAAATCCTTTGCAGATAAGGTCATGCCCATGCCAAACATAATGACTCCGAGTAAGATCGTTATGTATGATGTAATCCACGTAAATCCATTAGGGAATATAAACCCGAGCACTGCAAAAAGAATGACCCAAATCGCAAAGGTATTCCCCGCAAAATGACTTGCCTTCTCAAGAGCTCTCATTTCATCACATCCTTAGAAAATTTAATCCTGATTATACGCCTATTCATGAAATTTTCAATACAATCTGACAATTTAATAAAACATTTTTGAATAACGATTTTTTTACGTTACTCATGAACCTACTTGTCCGGTCATACATATTAGTAAGCAATTCATTTAGGAGGGAATGACATGTCTACAGAGAAAGAAATCTTTTACGCTATAGAAGAGATTACAGAAATAGCAAAAGGGTTTGGGCTCGATTATTACCCTATGCGTTATGAGATATGTCCAGCAGACATTATTTACACGTTTGGAGCTTATGGAATGCCAACTCGCTTCTCACATTGGAGTTTTGGTAAGCAATTTCATAAGATGAAGCTACAATATGACCTGGGGCTAAGTAAAATCTATGAGCTTGTTATTAATTCTGACCCATGCTACGCCTTTCTGTTAGATACGAATAGTTTAATTCAGAATAAACTCATTATTGCTCATGTACTTGCTCACTGTGACTTCTTCAAGAATAATATTCGTTTTTCAAATACGCGAAGAGATATGGTTGAGAGTATGACAGCAACCGCTGAACGGATCGCTTATTATGAGCATCACTATGGAAAGGCTGAAGTGGAGAGCTTTCTTGACGCTGTTCTCTCCATACAAGAACATATTGATCCTTCTATAATGAGACCAAGATTGACGTATAATCTTCAAGATGAAACGCCGATTCCAGTGAAGCCTGATTCTCGATATAATGATTTGTGGTCAATCGATAAGGATGAGTTAGCGGACGAGCCAGCTCCGACGAAAAAGAAGAAGTTTCCACCGCAACCTGAAAAAGATCTTCTTCTCTTCATTCAGGAATATAGCGCGGAGCTTGAGGACTGGCAGCGAGATATTATGACGATGATGAGAGAGGAAATGCTGTATTTCTGGCCACAGCTTGAAACAAAGATCATGAATGAAGGATGGGCAAGTTATTGGCATCAGCGAATTCTTCGTGAAATGGATTTAACGACGGATGAAGCGATTGAATTCGCTTCACTCAATGCAAATGTTGTGCAACCTTCACGAACACGTATTAATCCTTATTACCTCGGTCTTAAAATCTTTGAGCATATTGAGGAAGTGTATGATCATCCTACAGAGGAAATGAAGCAGCGCGGATTCGAAGTAGGTAAAGGAAGAGAGAAGATGTTTGAAGTTCGTGAAGTGGAAGCTGATATTTCATTTATCAGGAATTACCTCACAAAGGATCTCGTATATAAAGAAGATTTGTATTTGTTCCAAAAGAAGGGACGCGATTACAAAATAGTTGATAAAGAATGGGAGCATATTCGTGATCAGCTAGTGACAATGAGAGTAAATGGTGGATTCCCATATTTAACTGTAAGCGACGGGAACTACATGAAAGCTGGAGAAATGTACCTTCATCATTCTTTTGAAGAAACAGAGCTTGATCTTCAATATTTAGAGCGTGTTCTACCGTATGTACATCAATTATGGGGGCGCCCGGTTCATATGGAAACGCGAGTGGAGGATAAGGAAGTTCTCTTTTCATATGATGGAAAGAAGTTGCATCGTAGGTACTTGTAGCAAATGGATTTCCTGAGTGACTTAAGCGATCATTTCTGGCTGTATCTACTCTCCATAACGCTAGCTGGTGCTTTAGGAGGGATTGGTAATATCCTGATCTCAGGTGAATTTCAACGGTTTCGAAAAGTAGTCAATCAACAAAATAATGCAGTCTATTATAATATTGGATCAATAAAAGAGCCATTAGTTGGTGGAATTGGTGGGATATTAACGACGTTATTATTTATTGAAACAGCTTCAGGTCAATACTTACTCTATTTAGCGCTACTTACAGGGTTCGGGAGCAGCGCTTTTCTAAAGCGTTATATCGAGCAAAAAACAGATCAAATTGTTGAACAAAATAACAACCGGCTTCAGAGTGAAAACATTCAAACGTATCACTACGAGAGCGAAACAAATGGCTCAGTTGTTAAAGGGATTATGAGTCCATCGCCAGTTTATTTAACTCAATCAGAGATAGAACGGCTTACAATCCTTCAAGCCAAGGTGGGAGAAGCAATAGGTCCAAAAGAAGCGAAGGTATATCAATGTGAAATTAATTCGCTTCTTAGCCTCGGGAAACAACGCTCATTTTAACCGATGCAACTATTGTGAAGATATGAGATCTATCGTATTATATATGTGATAATGCACATATAAAGGAGATCTCAAATGAAGAAGTTCATGAAACGACTGTTAGTTATCGTTCCACTGATATTACTAGTTCTTGCGATCGTCTTCTTCTTCTGGGCAAAAGCGTCTTATGAACCAACACAGGAAGCTTTAGAGTACATGGAAGAATCAAATGAAAGTGAATTAACATTTGGATCACAACATGCTGACAAAGGGATTATTTTCTATCAAGGCGGCAAGGTAGAGGAAGAGGCATATGCTTTTTTAGCTCACCAGCTTGCTGAGGAAGGTTATTTTGTAGTGATCCCTCGTCTGACGTTAAACCTGGCCATTTTAGATGGAGATAAAGCATCTGAAATGATAAGTAAATATGACGATGTAGGGGAATGGTACATTGGTGGTCATTCTCTCGGAGGCGCTGTGGCATCATCATTTGCTATCGAACATCCTGATGAAATCCAAGGGTTGTTTTTCCTTGCAGCTTATCCAATTGAAGATATGTCTAAACTGTCTATACCGACGCTTACGATCTATGGTGAAGATGATGGAGTTGCAGTCCTATCTGATCAAAAAGAAAAAGAAGAGTTGCTCTCTTCTTTAGCAGAGATACACATTATCGAAGGGGGCAACCATGCCAACTACGGCATGTATGGTGAACAAAAAGGTGATAACCCAGGTTCCCTCACTTCTGATCAACAAATCAACGAGGCTGTTCAAACAATTACAAGGTGGATAGAAGAATAAACCAAAATAAAGAGCCGTCTATGATGGCTCTTTATTTTGGTTTGATTTATTTTGTTACGATTTACTTTAGTCAAGCGTGCCAAATATTTAGGGATTCTTTTTAAAGAAGCGGGAATAAGGAATAATACGTAAGAAGATTCTCAATAATGGATGATATAGGAAAGAGATTGACAGAGAGCGTATATGGGTTAAGATAGGGAATGTGATGAACCAACCCTCAGAGGGGATGGAAGAATGTATTACGTGAAAAGGCTGTGGATGCTTTGTTAAGATCTCGTTTTCGACGGATACGGTTAACTTCTGTTCAGTTAATCGTTTTGTTTTATTTAATAGCGGTAACGGTTTCTACCTTTCTAATTGGTTTACCGATTGCCCATCAATCTGGCGTACAGCTATCCTTTATTGATGCCCTATTCACAGCCGTGAGTGCGGTAAGCGTGACAGGTCTTTCTGTTGTGTCGATATCGGATACTTTTAGCGTACCTGGAATCTTTATTCTTGCTGCTGTCCTTCAAATTGGCGGAATTGGTATTATGACGCTTGGTACGTTTGTCTGGCTTGTGATGGGCAAGAAGATCGGATTGAAAGAAAGACAGCTGATAATGACTGATCAAAACCAATCCACATTGTCTGGTTTAGTACAATTGATGAAGCAAATTCTTGGATTAATTTTCATAATTGAATTAGTTGGCGCCCTTGTCCTTGGCACTTATTATCTTCGCTTCTTTGAGACATGGCAGGAAGCTTACCTTCAGGGATTTTTTGCTTCAGTGAGTGCAACGACAAACGGCGGTTTTGATATTACGGGAAGTTCTCTTCAGCCATTTGCACATGACTATTTCGTTCAATTTATTCATATATTATTAATTATCACAGGAGCCATTGGTTTCCCTGTGTTAATTGAAGTTAAAAACTTTTTATTTGCTAGACAGAATAGCCATCGATATAAATTTTCTTTATTTACTAAATTAACAACAATGACGTTCTTTGTACTTGTTGTTTCAGGAGCTATCCTTATTTGGGCATTTGAAGCGAATTCATTCTTTGCCGGTAAGAATTGGCATGAATCGTTCTTCTATGCCATGTTCCAATCAGTGACAACGCGTAGTGGTGGCCTATCTACAATGGATGTGAATCAATTTCAAGAGCCAACACAGTTGTTGATGTCGGCCTTAATGTTTATTGGTGCTTCTCCAAGTAGCGTAGGTGGCGGTGTGCGTACAACTACATTTGCGATTGTGCTACTGGCCATTTTCTTCTTTGCAAAGGGTGGTACGTCAATTAAAGTGTTTGGACGGGAATTGCATCATGAGGATATTCATAAAGCCTTTGTTGTGTTTACCGTGGCCATTATCGTGTGGAGCTGTGGAATTATTATGCTTTCCTTCTCAGAACCATATCCAATCGTGGCTATTATTTTTGAAGTATCGTCAGCCTTTGGTACCACAGGTTTATCAATGGGTGTGACGCCAGGTTTAAGTACTTTTGGCAAAATTGTTATCATGTGTTTGATGTTTATTGGTAGAATTGGAATACTTTCGTTCCTCTTCCTTATTCGAGGAACAGTCCTTCGAGAAAGATACCATTATCCAACTGAACGTGTGATTATAGGTTAATTATAAAAAAAGCAAGGGGATATGATCCCCTTGCTTTTTTTGTGTTTAATTCTTTTAAGTTTTAATATTTTTGTTTCTAAACGCTCGTCTCCGCTTTTCGTGTCTAGCTACGCGGGCCAAATCCTCTGGCTGTTTCGCCCACTCGAATGAGACAAAAAGCGTCTCAATCTCATGGGCTCCAACATCCTGCGGATTTAAGCAGGCCCGCTCCGCTTTTCGTGTCTAGCTGCAGCGGCCAGGATCTCGATCGCTTCACCTCCCAACTCGAACACAAAAAACGTGTTCAATTTGGGAGGTTCCAGCGCTTGTCGACCCTAAACGGCCACTTTCGCTTTTCATGTTTAGCTGCGACTCGCAGAAACTGCGATATTTCACTCTTTCACCAGAACACAAAAGGCGTGTTCTAGTTCAAGAGCTCCAATATCTCCGTTTCTAAACGCTCGCCTCCGCTTTTCATGGTCATATTTACCAAAAAAAATTGGTATATAAATATCGGGATTTCACAAACTAGTTGTACAAAGGAGGTGATTGACATGGCTCAACAACAAAACAGACAAGGAAGCTCTAACAACCTTGTAGTACCTGGTGTAGCTCAAGCTATCGACCAGATGAAGTATGAAATCGCTACTGAATTCGGAGTGCAACTTGGTCCAGATTCAACTTCTCGTGCTAACGGATCTGTTGGTGGAGAAATTACAAAGCGTTTGGTTCAAATGGCTGAACAACAGCTTGGCGGTTACCAAAAATAATTTTATACCATGGCTGTAAGGGGTGGACTTGTCCATCCCTTCTTACGTGATTCGATACATAGAAGGAGAGGGTAGCATGTCTTTTGAATGTCCACTCTGTAATAGCTTTGCTGCTATCCAGCTTGTTTGTCAGGTATGTGAAGATAAACTAACAGATAAGGGAAGAGAAGCAGAGTATTACGATGAGTACAGTGCCTATGAATCGATTGAGTCGACTAAAAAAATGGACGGATTCATAAGTAAAGCACATGAATGTCCTCATCTTCTATCATGTCCAACTTGTGGTTGGAATGATGTTTACTTAATTGAAGAATGGAGTACATAGCAAAGAGCTGCCTTGTCTGGCAGCTCTTTGTCTCCCTTTAGGAAGAAGGGATATATAGTTTTTTCTCAAGAATGCTTTGAATGACATTGAGAATCGTTGTAAAGAACCAGTAGATGAAAGCTGCTGTTAATAAGATTGGTAAGACTTTAAAGTTTGATGCGGCAATTTGATCTGCGTTATAGGTTAATTCTGAAATCGTAAGTACTGAAGCAAGAGAAGAGGCTTTAACGATATCAATTAATGAGTTCCACACCGGTGGAATGGCTCTTCTCCATGCTTGAGGTAGGATAACCTCTTTGTAAATTAACGATTTTTTCATACCGAGTGACATTGCGGCTTCCCATTGTCCCTTTGATAGGGAGAGGATAGCTGCGCGAAATGACTCTGAAATATAAGCACCAAAATGTAAAATAAGTCCAGTGTAGGCGGCCTGCCAGGCTGTTAATTGAATATCCACTGAAACAAGACCATAATACAAAATAAATAATTGAATAAGAAGAGGTGTGCCTCTAAAGAACGAGACGTACAATTTCGCTATTCCAGATGCGATTTTGCTTTTTGAAAGACGTAACAAAGCGATGAATAAACCAACTAATAGGGCACCAAATATTGAAAAGAAACTAAGTAGAAGTGTATTCTTCGCCCCTTCCAGAAGAAAGGGCAAAGAATTTATTAACACATCAGTTGTCTCACTCACTTACATTTTCTCCATTAAAATATTCTTTAGAGATGTCTGCAAGCGTTCCATCTTCTTTCATTTCTTGTAGTGCACCGTTGATCTTTTCAATAAGCTCTTCGTTTCCTTTTGGTAGGGCAAAGGCCATTTCTGTTTTGTTGAATGTTTCTCCAACGCCTTTTACTTTATAATCCTGTTCAGGAAGCTCCGTTAAAATGAAGAGACGATCATTCATCGCTGCTTCAATGTTACGTTCGTTACTAAGATCTGTTAATACCTGGTTAGCGCCCTTGTAGATTTTCGTTTCAGCACCAGCTTCTTCAGCAGCCTGAGCATAGTTACTTCCCTGGGTAGTTCCTACGGTTTTTCCTTCAAGATCTTCTATACCTTTAATATCATCGTTATTCTCGTTAACGATCACTTGTCCACCTGAATAAGTGTATGGTTCTGTAAAATCAAATTGCTCTTTACGATCATCCGTGATCGTTACTTGATTGGCGACCATATCGATGCGTTCTGTTTCAAGTGAAGAAAGAAGGCCTTTCCATTCAATCGCTTTAAATTCGGCTTTCATTCCGATACGATCGGCAACTTCACGTGCAACCTCGACATCGTAACCTGTAATTTCGTTATTATCATCTCGATAGCTGAATGGTGGATAAGTTGCTTCTGTTCCAATTAATAGGGTTTCTTGCTCTCCTGAACTACCTTCTTCGTTATTTTCAGTATTTTCATTGCTACCGCAGGCAGCAAGTACAGTAAGTGTTAATGCAAGCACCAACCCTAGCATCCATTTTTTATTCAAAATAACGTCCTCCTTTTAATTCCTACAAAATTGATGTGAATTATAAATTTATTGTAGTTAGCATTTGACTTAAAGTCAATCAAGAAACATTATTGACGTTAATTTACCGCTTCATGCAAGAAGATAAATAAAAAAAGCTTCCCCGGTTTAAGAGGAAGCTTTTTTTATCATTTTATTAACGAATGCGAAGTTCTGATTCAGTGTCAAAGAAATGGCATTTGTTCATATCAAAAGCAAGGCTGATGTTTTGACCATTTTGAATATCCGTACGAGAGTCAACACGAGCTACAAAATCTTGATCAGCTACTTTGGAATAAAGGTACGTTTCAGCACCCATCAATTCGGCTACATCAATGACAGCACTTACTTTAGTATCCTGTGAAGACTCGATGAAGACAGGCTCATCATGGATATCTTCAGGACGAATACCAAGCATAACATCTTTGTTTAAATATCCTTGTTCACGAAGGGTTTTCATTTTTCCTTCAGGAACTTTCACTTTAATATCACCTAGCTTGAAATAGCCATCTTCTAATGTACCGGTGAAGAAGTTCATTGCAGGAGATCCAATAAAGCCACCAACGAAGACGTTGTCAGGTGCATCGTATACTTCTTTTGGTGAGCCTACTTGCTGGATAAGGCCGTCTTTCATAATAACGATACGTGTTGCCATCGTCATCGCTTCAGTTTGATCGTGAGTAACATAGATAGTTGTTGTTTGTAAACGCTGGTGAAGCTTAGAAATTTCAGCACGCATTTGAACACGTAGTTTTGCATCCAGGTTTGAAAGAGGCTCATCCATCAAGAACACTTGTGGATCACGAACGATCGCTCGTCCTAATGCTACACGCTGACGTTGACCACCTGAGAGTGCTTTAGGTTTACGATCTAATAGGCTTTCAAGGCCAAGAATACGAGCAGCGTCCGTTACGCGGCGCTCAATTTCTTTTTTGTCGAACTTACGTAGTTTCAATCCAAATGCCATGTTATCGTACACGTTCATGTGAGGATACAGGGCATAGTTTTGGAATACCATTGCGATATCACGATCTTTTGGTGCAACGTCGTTGACGCGACGATCACCAATAACGAGGTCACCATCTGAGATATCTTCAAGGCCGGCAATCATACGAAGCGTCGTTGATTTACCGCAACCAGATGGACCTACGAACACAATAAATTCCTTATCTTTAATATCCAGGTTAAAGTCTTTTACTGCCTCAAATTTGTTATCATATCTTTTGTAAATGTGATTGAGAGCGATCTCTGCCATGTTAATGCCTCCTAAGAAATGAACTCTTTTGCTAGTTCTAAGTCTACTCTATGAAAACGCTATCGTAAATTGGAAGCGTGCACAAAAATACCATTAGGTTTTGTGCATTCTGTACGAAATGCCATAATTTATACGTAATATTGTTGAAAAAGGTAAAAAAACTGCGTTTATTAACGCAGTTCCATCGCAAGAAGAGAAAGGTAAACCATCACAGCTCCTTGAAAACTTTTTACATCAATTCCTGTTTTCTCTATAAATTTATCCACACGATATTGAAGACTATTTCGATGTACATAAAGTTGTTTGGCTGCAAGAGTAATATTTAAGTTAGATTCTAAGTAGATGCGAATACTCTTCAAAAGCTCTGTGTCATGTTGTACGGGTTCGATAGCTTTAATTAAGTAATCAATCGATTCGTCACTTGCCTCGTGAAAGAGGACGGACGGGACTATATCCTGGTGCGTAAATACCATTTGTAACGGCATAAGATTTCGTCCTGTTGAGAACCATTTTTTTTCGGCTTTATAAATTCGTTTTAAATGGCTGTTATCATAATGATGAATCGTTTGTCCGACAAAAAGAGACATGCCTGTGAAAAAGTCGGCAGTAAGTGCAGCAGCTGTTTGTTTAAGTTCATCTACCATCTGATCGTCAATTTCATTTGTTTGAACGAGCAGACCTTCTTTGTCATTTTCAAATAGGAGAACAGTTTCTTCTGAGAATAAGCCAGTCATGGCTTCTGTGAAATCGGATAGATCTGATGGAGCATTTTTGAGGTTGAAATGTATGTATCGAATTGGGAGATCTATTGTAAGGTCAACGCTGAGATCGTCCTCGAAAAGAAGAGATGTCCACTTTTTTTGAGTAAGAGTCATGAACTCATTTTCCAGTCTGACAGTAGGGAAAAAGACATTTAATAACTCATTTTCCTCATTTGTTAGTCGCGTTTTACGTATGCCAAATCGTTCACCATCGGTTGTTCTATACCAGTGGAAGAGATCAGGTTGATCGGAGGTAACGACGAAATCATTTCCATATAGTTCAGCTAGTTTTGCATTCATAAGTGCCCCTCCTAAGTAACAGTTAACATATAGTATAACGCAATGATGAAACAAATTAATAATGGATCAAAGAAAAGAACCTCTATATGTGTAAGAGGCTCTTTTCTAAATTAGCAGTGATTGTCTTCGTTCAGTTTTAGTGAACGAATGAAAAGCATTTACTTTTATGTGATTATGAATAGTTTTGTTGATCATCATTTTTTCTTTGTTTACCTGAACGATGGGGAGGTTCCTGTTCCATGAGTGGAATAGCTTCCTCGATTTGAGCCTGTTTGTAACTTTGATGAACGGCACCACCGGCCATTCCTTCATTAACCATACGGTCAATATCCATATCGTATTTATCGCGACCTTCGTACTGAGAGTCTTCTGTTCTTTTGTTCGGCATCCTTTTTCATCTCCCTATTTCGTTGAATAGGGTTATTATGTGAAGATATCAGGAGAATTATGAGTCCTGCTGTTCATAGACGTGAAAAAGCATGAGCTCATGAATTTGAGACTGAAGCTTGTTTTGCTCCGATTCAGGTGGAGCAGGTTGATACCATTCGAATTGGCCAGTATGGAGATAAAGAGTACGATAATACGTTCCCTGATAGAAGAAAGATACTTCCCATTTAGGTTTTCTTATTTTTGATCCAACTGATTTATATTGAAAGTGCGAAATCATGGTATTCCCCCAAATCACCTTTTTTATCATCATAACATAGGAAGCTAATACGCAGAATACGTTCGAAAAGAAGTGAGGAGAGAACGTATAAATGCTTGATGAATAAGTGGTTCATCAAAACGCATTGGTTTCGAATTCGCTTCAAAAATCCAAAAATGTCCTTCGCTATCTTTTCCAATGTCCAAGGAGCATTCAAGCATCTTTTCTTTTTCTTCAAGTGATTCTGCAGTGCGAATAGCGAGCTCTCTTACCCGACTTTCATCGTCATTGGTTGCCACCTTATGAAAAAGGAGGATTTTTCCTCCTCTTGGGACATGAGTCGTCAGGCTGTTATTCTGTGCAGCTCTAATGCCGATACCTGTGACCTGCCAACTTTTAAATGGTTTTTGCAAAAGAATTCTAAAATCATAAGGATATTCATTATGAGTTGCGAGATCAATTTCACGTTGGATCAAATATTGCTCATGAAGTAAGGGAGTCACGTGTTCTTTAACTAAGGCGAGATTTGGAAAGAAACGAGTGTTTTCGTGATTGGTGAATTGAAACCCGGACTTAACAGTTTTAATTTTAAATATTCCTCTACCTTTGCTTCCAGATGCAGGTTTGCAGAAAATAGATGAATATGTTTTTAGAAATGTATTAAGGTTCGCATCTGTAAAGCAAGCTGTTGGTGGGATGTGTTGCCTTAAAGCTTCATTCTCAACTAAGTGATCGAGTATTTCATTTTTGAGGAAAAAAGATCGGTTGAAAAATGGAATGCCTTTTAACTTTAACAAGTTGAAAAAAGATCTCACTTTTGGAGTGCGTTCTTCTGCCCTGTCAGGAATTCGATTGTACACAATATTAGGATATGGGAAGCGAAAACCTGTCCATTTTTGAGATGTAGCATCATAGAGATAGCCATTGATATATGACGGATATATGTCATCAGGTGTAAAAACATACGAAAGCCCTCCGGAATCAGTCAATTCATTTTGAATGGATTTGAAGATCGCTCCATTGCCACTGAAATGGTGGTGTAAGTTAGACCCTGCCAGAATGCCAACAAGAGGTCGAATGGCATCATGAGGAGTTTGAAGCTTTATGATAGAAGAAGAGAAAGCAGGAGAGGGAGAGAGCCTGGATGGCTCTTTCCCCCAATATACATATTGATAGCTACTTTTTTGATGCCACCGATTATTTTCTCTACTGTAAAATAATTCGATCATACTGGTATAACCAGCTGTTTTTCAATGGCGGATCTTGCCAAAAATATCGCGTATTCCATTGGTAATGTTCTCGTTTTGGCTTCTTCTGCTTTCAATCTCGGATGAGCAAAAATGCCTCTTCCAGGTTTTGAATTTGCTTCAAACAAATAAATGTCCCCTTCTTTTGTAATCCCGAGGTCAAAACCAATTTCGCCAATAAAGCCTGAAACTCTTTTATCTATGGCACGACTTAGTTGAAGGGAAGCTTCCATTAAATCTGTTTCAACTTGTTTTTTAATACCAAATTCAGAAGTGAGCTCTCCAATTGTCTTAACTGTTCCATTAGAAGCCATGTGAGTGGTTAAACTTCCAGCTCCTGCAATCTTTGCAGCGATCGCACTAACTTCCCATTTCCCCTCTTTGTTTTTGTTTGTATGAACACGATAATCCATGGAACGCTGATTAATCCGATGTAAGTCAATTCCTTGTTGAGCAATTAAACCGTTCATGCCGTTTGGATATTGGGTTTTAAGAAGGCGTGCAAGAGAAGTATATCTTCTTAGACGATTTTCTTTGTCCGTTCTGAACCTGCAATAATAATACTTCTCATCGGCTGGCTTTAGAATTTGTTGAATCCCAAGCCCTAGACTACCGTTGGCAGGCTTAATAAAGATCTGTTCGTAATCCTTTAACATACGTGAGATTATGGCGCTCTTAGGACTTAACACAGTTTCAGGTAAATACGGCTTAACGATTGAGTCTTCACGTAGCTTTTCGAACATCGTCCATTTATCGAAAAATCCTGGGTTAAACCAGGGGGTGAAGTATTGAGATTGAAGTTTTTCCATTGTAATGCTTACTTGTTCGATGCTTGCTGAGCTTCGATTCGGTAGGCGATCGTATACAACATCAGGAATGGGAACAGTTACTCTGTACCATCCTCGCTTGTTATACATCAATCCTTTGATGCTTCCCGTTTTCCAATCAATATGATGAGCGCCAAATGCAAAGCCAAAAGCACCGCACTTAGAGGTAGCGGATAGTAACTTGGCAAAATACATACTGCGCTCTCCGATAGGTCTCATACTATCCTTAGTAAATCCAGCAGTGAAAATACCTACCAAAGGTCCAATATGAAGAGAATTTCCTTTTTCAAAAAGGTGAACAGACATTTCTTCAGGAACACCTAATATTTTCCATAAGTCTTCTGAAATAAGGTATTCTTCTTTGTTACTAGGGTGAGGAGAAACCGTGCAGAATGAGCGTCTTGACCCAAAGCAAAGTTGATTCGGAAAAGAAACTTGGTCAACCCATTCCTTAAACTTTGTTGGAGGAACATAGAAATTCCCTTGAGAATTAACGTCCTTTTTTAATGGAAGAATCGTATTCATGATTCGATAACCCCTTTCTTCTCATTCATGAGAGACCGGCAATATTGAAATGGTATAAAATGTAAATAATCATATGGTTGAATGGCTTTGTGTCCAGGTTTAGAGTTGGCTTCAAGTAACCAGACCTTACCACTTCGGTCAATTCCGAAATCAAGACCAAGTTCAAACAACGGAGGAAACGTACTCTCGAGGTTAGTAGCAATACAACGGGAGAGGAGATTAATCTTTTGATCTGCGGCTTGGAGAACAGTTTCGGGAATAGAGAGCTTGTGATCACATTGAATAGTGCCACCACTATGCAAATTAGATACAAAAGAGTCAGAACTCCCTACGCGCGTAGCACGGCCAATCTCCTTCCAACTTTCAATCGACGTTTTCTTCATTACCACTCTTCGATCAAAAGGCCGGTTGTTATGGTCAAGTAAAGAAAGCCATTCTTGGGCTATATAGTCACGCTGGTTTTGGATTTTTCTCATCATTTTGAGGAAAGAACTGGTTGTATCATAAGTATGATGAAGGACGCTCCCATTATGATTGATTTGAACATCAACTTGATTTTGATTTCGGGTAAGGAGCATTAACCCATTTCCATGAGAACCTACCACTGGTTTTAGAACGACCTTCTCGTGCTTCGTTAATAAATCGGATATAACGCTAGCGCTAGTAGCAGGCTGAAGCTTAACTGTTTGTGGAAGGTGCCGATTTATAAATGGCTTTTGCTTTAATTGTTTGTATATCGCCCATTTTCCTGGTAACCCGTGTCCTAGAAATGTAGCGTTAGACTCGTTTTTTAACCACTTAATAAAGGAGGCTTCCATTTCTGTTATGAGACCATTATGGAAGCAGCGATCATAAATAAAATCAGGAATCGGAAAATTTGTTTCCAGCCAGTTTTTTTTCTTTGGATCGTATTTCATTCCTAGAAGACTATTTCTAAAGTGCTGATCTGGAGAAAAACGATAGACGTTAAATCCATAAGTGGATCCTGCTTCACCTAATTTAGAAAGGTAATCTCCTTCATGTTGGAGCGAACGTTGTAAAATACCAAGTGATGTCATACCTTGCTCCTTTTAAGATGACGTGTACCAGTTAATTAAGCGGATAAGTGCTTTAACCGATGGGCGATAGGTACTTGGTGTGATTCCTTCAGAAGTCTTGGAAGGTTTTGTGTTCACTTCAATGATCCAGGGGTGACCATTTTTATCAGAAGACATGTCGATTCCAAGCTCCGCAAACACTCCTTCACTTTCGCGATCAATGATCTGTGAAATCTCACAGGCCAATTCGGGAAGGATTCGCTTCATTTGTCTTTTCATTGAATCCTCTAAGGGGGTGAGCCCCTCATCAAACTTTTTTAATAACGCGCCGCGTGCAATATTGGATACGAACTGGTCATTTGTTCTAGAAACGCGCGAAACGGCTGAGACAACTGACCACTTGTCTCCAATACCTTTCAAGCATAAAATGCGGAAATCAACGGGGCATCCATTGACCTCAATTAGGGGAATGCCTTGTTGAATAAGATAAGGAATCGTTTTAGATCGTGAGCGAATGGTCGTATAAATGTTTTGAAGCGAATGTGACGTGAGCGTCTGATTGCCATTAAAGCTTGAGTAATCAAGGTAATAGAGATCATCTTTCTGAGTGATTCGAAAAATATGTTTTCCCTGACTTCCATTTAAAGGTTTCAAATAAAGGATAGGGTATTTATCGATCATGAAATGAATATCGTCGATTGTCTCTAACAAAACCGTTTCAGGAAGATAGGGGGCGACTTCATCGTAAGCAAGTAACTTCTGATGAACATCCCATTTATCAAGAAAGGATTCATTAAAATAGGGGATCTGTTGATCACGCCAATAGGTTTTTAATTGTTGAATGTAAACGGATTTCTCAAGCTTTCTCGAATGAATGCGATTATAGATGACAGAAGGGATGGGTAGCGTGGCTTCTACCCAGTCACGTTGGTTCCAAATCATACCCGAGACTTTAGTGTCACTCCACGGTTTTAGTGTGTAAACATAGAACAGAATATGATGCTCTTCGCAGTATTCTGCCACTTCCTTACAGAATTCTGTATAGGATCCGAATGGTGTTTCTTTTAGTCCAGAAATGTTAATCGCAAGACAGAAAATAGGACCGATTGAGAGCATTTGTTGCTGATGACTATAGGTAAGTGTAATCGGAAGAGATTGATTTGGAAGAGACAGAGAAGCTAGTAGTTCGGGTGAACAATATACGGTATGACTTGATGAAGTGCGATAGACCTTGACTGTTACAAATTCCTCAAGCACGCCACATCGAAGTCTAAGTGATGTATCTGAAAGCTTCCATTTTGAGGCGATGTTTTCTGGAATGGAAAGGGTATGATTAGATTGAGCTGAGGTTGAATTCTCTGGTTGTAAAATAATCTTTTCAGTATGTTTCATTCAAGACCCTCGTTCAACGTTTTTTCTTTTTTTACCTTCCTTTAACTGGATAGGCAATAGCGGATATCGTATACTATGAAGATGGAGTTTACTATGTGAACGTGAGAAATAGAAAGGTTGAGGTACGATGTCGTCCATTATCATAACGATCCTATTTATGATCGCCATTGGCGCTGTTATAGGTGGGTTTACAAATTCGTTAGCTATTAAAATGCTATTTAGGCCATATGAAGCTCGTTATATAGGGAAGTGGAAAGTTCCATTTACCCCAGGATTAATTCCAAAGCGTAGAGATGAGCTGGCAGTGCAGCTAGGTAAAATGGTCGTTGAACATCTTCTAACGGCTGAGGGAATACAGCAAAAAATGAACGATCCAGTATTCAAGCGTACGATGATTGAATATGCGCAAAAAGAAGTTCTTAAACTTTTAGAGTCTGATGAGAAAATTGAGACACTTTTAAAGAAAGGACTTCATCTAGAGGATCCAGCCAAAGATATTAGAGCGAATGCAAGCTCCTACATCAATGGGAAAATTGAAAAGAAACTATTGGATTTGAAAAATAAAGAACTAGCTGAGATTCTTCTGGAAAAAATGCAAACGAGAATTGATAGCTCAATCGAACCAATTGCTGATCTCGTTTTAACAAAAATTAGTGATTACATTGCTTCTGCTGAGGGCAAACATAAGCTTTCTGTTATGATCGACCGTTATCTTGCAGATCGAGGAACGCTTGGAAGCATGATTAACATGTTTTTTACAAACACAAGACTAGTAGATAAAGTACAGCCTGAGTTACTTCGTCTTCTTAAGCAAGACGATATTCAAAATGTTATCATAACGATGCTTGAGAAAGAGTGGAATTCGCTTAAAGAAACGAAATTTGCAGCGTTTGAAGATAAATTTAATTCAGAAGAACTTGTCAAAGAGGTAACAGATCTCATTGTGAATGAACTCCCAATTAATCACGTTCTGAATCTTAGTCTATCGGAAGCAGTTGATCCATATAAGGAGCGCATTGTTGAAGACATAGTTCCACGACTAGTAGATGCTGCTGGTCAGTATCTCAGTCAGAATCTCCAGCCACTCATGGAACAACTACACCTGGCAGACGTAGTGAAAAGTCAGGTGGAGACGTTCTCTGTAGGGCGTCTTGAAGAGATGGTTCTTTCGATTTCACGTCGTGAATTTAAGATGATCACGTACCTTGGAGCTGTGCTCGGAGGAATGATTGGTTTAATTCAAGGAGTAATCATTACCCTTATTGGATGAATTTCGTGTCAGTCTTTGTTATAGTGGGGAAGTACAGGGTTATGAGAGCGAAATAATCCTCATTTACTAAGGAGGTATATACAATGGCAGAGAAAAATCTTTACGACGTAGCATACGAATTAGAAAGCGCAATGCGTGAGCACGAGGACTACACAAAGCTTAAAGAATTATATGATCAGGTAAACCAGGATGAAGTAGCAAAGAAACTTTTTGATAACTTCCGTAACATGCAAATGGAGCTTCAACAAAAGCAAATGAGTGGTCAACAGATCACAGAGGAAGAAGCTCAAACGGCTCAACAACAAGTTGAACTTGTTCAGCAGCATGAAGTGATTTCTCAGTTGATGCAACAAGAGCAGCGCATGAGCCAGGTTATTCAGGACATCAACAAAATCGTAACGAAGCCTCTAGAGGACCTTTACGGTAGCCCTGAAGAAGACGTTCAGCAATAATGCAAAAACGGTTCACCCAATTGGGTGAACCGTTTTTTGTATTCATAGTACCGATTAATTGTTCATAAGAAGTAAGTTAGCGTATAACCTTAGTTGCTGTGCGATTTTGGGTTTATTCGAGTGAAACAAATGCTTCAATCGAATAAGCACAAAATGAGAGAGCTGGTATTAAAATATAAAAAATAAGGACTATGAAGCGTTCTCTATCACGCCAACAACTTCAAATTGAGTTGGTTGCGAAATGATCGTTTCTTCAATGGCGCACTCAGGACAATTTAATTGAAGTTCTCTTTTCTCATTTCCTCCAATAGTACCTCGAAATTCATGATCACATTCAGAGCATTTGTAAATGTGTGGTTCATTGAATTCTCCTGTGCAGTCAAACCTGATTCTCTCTTTTCCTTTGGTCATAAGTAAAAACCCCTTTCGTTATTTGTAATCTATTTGTAATAAACTAGTTTCATATTAAAACTTCCCACGGTGTCCGTATTCTAAACGCCAAATTCATCCAAACATGTCATTATCATAAATTTAAGTGATAAGACAAGAATTACGAGTCATAGAGATAAGTGTTATAAGGACTACTTTTTACACAGGAGGGATCCGAATGGTCTATCAACTTCTTGCCTTAGATATTGATGGGACTTTGCTTAGATCCAATCATAAAATTGATAAGGAAACAAAGGACGCTATTAGCTATGTGAGAGAAAAGGGAGTATACGTTACGCTAACGACTAGTCGCAACTTTGCATCTGCTAAGAAAATTGCAAAGGCGGTGAAGTTAGATGATGTAATGCTCGTTACTCATAGCGGCGCGTTTATTGCTGAAGAGGTTGAAGAACCGGTTTATGAAGAGAGAATACCCAATCAAGATGTTCGGGACATTGTTAAGATCCTTGAAGGATTTGACTGCCATATTCGCATTATTCATGAACGATTAGCCGTTGGTAATCGCGTAAAGCATAATCATTACTTATCTGCTAAAATGACGCTCGGAATAGGAGATCCATTATTCTACCCCGTGAACTTTGTTGAAACCTTAAGTGAGTATCTCGAAAAGAAAGATTTATCCCCTCCGAAAATTGACGCTCATTTCTTTAATGAAGAAGAAAGAGAGGAAGCCCGTCTCCTGTTAGAAGAGCGGATTCCTTCTATATCGGTTGTTCGATCGACAAAATGTAATTTTGGGATCATTCCAAAAGGCGTCTCAAAAGCAAAAGGATTGCGCATTTTAGGAGAGAAATTAGGAGTATCTGTCGATCAAATGGTGGTAATTGGCGATGCGGATTGTGATGCTGAAATGATTCGTCAAGCAGGCCTTGGTGTCGCGATGGGAAATGCTTCTTATGAGCTAAAACGACTTGCGGATTGGGTAACCCGGTCAAATGATCAACAGGGCGTATCCTACATGGTTAAAGAAGTTTTTAGAAGACAAATGCGAGTTCAATTAAAAAGGTAATGGTTAAAGAGAATAAAGACGCCTTCATCGAACCCTGACGATTTATGGGGAATGAAGGCGTTTTTTATGTTACTTTTGAATCATTTTAACGAAATGAAAAGGCTTTCACGAAAAAACCGCTAATATGTATAATGTTTGATAATTTTGAATTCTGGAGGGATAGTATGCAAAAATTACTCGACTTGAATCCAAAGGTGACTGAATTTCTGAAAGGAACGAAAAAACTTTATATTAATGGTCAATGGAAGGATTCGTTATCAGGAAGAACATTTGATACCCTAAACCCCTCAACTGGTGAAGTGCTTGCAACAGTTAGTGAAGCCGTGAAAGAAGATATTGATGAAGCCGTTATGGCAGCTCGTAAAGCTTTCGACAGTGGTCCGTGGTCGCGCATGTCTGCGTCAGCTAGAAGCCGATTAATTTATAAGCTTGCAGATTTAATGGAAGAAAATAAAGAAGAACTTGCCATGCTTGATACGCTTGATAATGGTAAGCCGATTCGTGAAACGCAGAATGCCGATGTACCACTAGCGATTGAGCACTTTAGATACTACGCTGGCTGGTCAACAAAAATTATGGGACAAACCATTCCCGTTAATGGACCATATTTTAATTACACACGTCATGAGGCCTTAGGGGTTGTTGGACAAATCATTCCATGGAATTTCCCTCTACTTATGGCGGCATGGAAGCTTGGAGCAGCTTTAGCGACGGGGTGTACCGTTGTTCTTAAACCTGCGGAGCAAACACCACTTTCAGCTCTATATCTAGCGCAGCTGATGGAGGAAGCTGGATTCCCTGAAGGCGTTGTGAACGTTGTACCAGGATACGGTGAAACAGCAGGTGATGCACTAGTTAAACATCCAAACGTAGATAAAATTGCATTTACCGGATCAACTGATGTAGGTAAGTATATTATGAACCAGGCTTCGAATGATTTGAAGCGAGTGACGCTTGAGCTGGGAGGTAAATCACCAAATATTATTTTACCAGATGCCGATATGACAAAAGCGATACCAGGCGCGTTAAGCGGTATTATGTTTAATCAAGGACAGGTTTGCTGTGCTGGATCAAGACTATTCGTACAAAAGAAAGCCTATGATAATGTGATGGCTGATTTAGTGAGTCATAGTCAAAAGATCAAGCAGGGAGCAGGGTTGGATCCTGAAACTCAAATGGGGCCACTCGTATCCGCTGAGCAGCATGAACGCGTAATGAGCTATATTTCAAAAGGGCAGGATGAAGGTGCAGAGTTACTTACTGGAGGACAGGTTCCTTACGATAAGGGATATTATGTCCAACCTACGATTTTCTCTGATGTGGATGATAAAATGACCATTGCAAAAGAGGAAATCTTTGGACCAGTAGTAGCCGCAATGCCGTTTGAAGACCTTGATGAAGTAATCGAGCGAGCGAATGCTTCGAATTATGGACTAGCTGCTGGACTATGGACAGAGAACCTCAAGTCCGCACACTATGTTGCAAACAAAATTAAAGCTGGTACTGTATGGGTGAATTGCTATAATGCATTTGATGCGGCTTCTCCATTCGGTGGCTATAAGCAATCGGGTATGGGAAGAGAAATGGGCTCCTATGCACTAAATAATTACACAGAAGTGAAGAGCGTTTGGATTAACTTAAAATAACAGAAGAAAACCGCTCGTCCTTTACGGACGGGCGGTTCTTTTTAATGTTCTATTCTTAGGTGAAGTACTTCCAAAGTTTCGATTCGATCAGCTAATCATCAGAAATTCAACACATGATAGCGCTATCTTTTTAATACGATTAATTTACCAGCAGAGGATACAACTCGTGCCGTATGGTTTTCAAAACCTTTTTGCTTTAAGAGTTCTTCGCCAACTTTTTTTGCTTCTTTGTCATCCTGTGCATCAAAGCTTTCATCTAGAACAGTCTCTCCGCTTTTTTCGAATGCCGTGATAATGTACTTTTCCATATTATCGCCTCCTCCTTTTAGTTTACCGATGTAATAATTTCTTGTCACTTATTTTTGGAAAAAACGAATCTTTTGAGAAAACGAAACGTTATACTAGTTGGGAAGCTATTTTTCATGTAATGAATGTCAATATAAAGGGGGAAGCTATGCTCGAATTTCAGAATGTATCAAAAAGATTCGGACCTTTTACAGCAGTAGAAGGACTTAATTTATCAATTCCTGAGAATGAGATTTTTGGGTTACTTGGAGGTAACGGAGCGGGTAAGACAACAACATTTCGAATGTTATTACGCCTCATTGATCAAACAAATGGAACGATTAGCTGGAAGAAAGAAGAAATATCTTATGATTCAAGCCATTTAATTGGCTATTTACCTGAAGAACGCGGTCTTTATCCTAAGATGAAAGTGAAAGATCAATTAATTTATCTTGGCAAGTTACGTGGGATGAAGAAAGCTGATATTGAGAAAGAAATTGTTATATGGCTTGATCGTTTCAATGTGCCAGAATATCTTGATAAAAAGGTAGAAGAATTATCAAAAGGAAATCAGCAAAAAATACAATTTATAGCAGCAGTTATTCATAAGCCAGAGCTTCTCATTCTTGATGAGCCATTTAGCGGGCTGGATCCAGTAAATGTGGAAGTGTTGAAAGAAGCTGTTCTTGATTTAAAGAATGCAGGAACAACGATCTTGTTTTCTAGTCACCGAATGGAGCATGTGGAAGAACTTTGTGAGCATCTTTGTATACTACATAAAGGAAAAGCAGTTGTTTCTGGGAACTTAAAAGAAATCAAGCGTTCTTATGGTAAGAAAAACATTATCATTGACGTTGATTTTGATCTAACATTTCTAGAAAATATTGAAGGGGTTCATCACATAAAGCAAGGAATGAATCATAGCACTGTTCAAATAGCAAATGAGCAAGTTTCTCAGAAGGTTCTACATGAGTTGATGAACAGAGGATTTGTTAGAAAGTTTGAACTAGAAGAGCCGTCATTAAACGATATCTTTATTGAGAAAGTGGGTGCGGCATATGAATAAATTTCTTATTGTCCTCTCCCAAACATATTTAAATCGACTGAAGTCCAAGGCATTTATTATTACAACGGTTATTACGCTACTTATGATCTTTCTCATTACAAATCTTTCGACCATTATAGATAATTTCGATTCGAGTGAAGCGGATCGAGTGGGAGTCATCGATACAGGTTCGTATTATACACAACTTGAAAACCAAATGAAGATGATGGAATCTGACATTGTATTAGAAAAATTCGATGGCTCTGAAGAAAAAGCCGAACAGGCTATTGAAGAGGGTGATCTCGATAGCTATTTGATTCTTAAAGAAAACGAAAATTCCGAACCGACGGCCCTTTATAAAGCGGAGACAGTAGCAGAACAAGTCACTCCACAAGTTCTTGAATCAGCACTTCAGCAATTGAAGAGTACAATTGCTGCTGAGAAAGCAGGGGTTACTCAGGAGCAGCTTAGTGAAATCGACCAACCTGTCCAGTTTCAAAAAGTTGCGCTCGAAAAAGGAGCAAAGACAGAAGATGAATTAAATCAAGCAAGAGTGTTCGTTTATGTACTTCTATTCGTCATCTATTTTTCAGTGATTTTCTATGGAAATATGGTTGCTGTGGAAGTGGCGACAGAGAAATCATCGAGAGTAATGGAAATCTTAATTTCAAGCGTTTCGCCAGTAAAGCAAATGTTTGGGAAAATACTTGGAATTGCCTTACTCGGTTTAACGCAATATGCGATCATTATTGCAAGTGGGTACCTCTTTATGCAAATGCAGGAAGATGAGCTCGCAGAAGCAGGTTTCCTATCCTTCCTTAATTTTAGTAATCTTTCAGCTTCACTCATTATTTATGCGATCGTATTCTTTATTCTTGGCTATTTACTTTATGCGACCATTCTTGCAATGGTAGGATCACTCGTTAGTAGAGCAGAAGAAGTTCAGCAAATGATAATGCCAGTCCAGTTTCTCATTATCATCGCTTTCTTTATTGCGATGTTTGGACTAAGTACGCCGTCTTCTACATTTGTCACCATCTCGTCCTTCATTCCTTTCTTTACACCAGTAGTGATGTTCTTACGGGTAGGTATGCTCTCCATTCCATTCTGGGAAGTAGCCATTAGTCTTGCACTCCTAATTGGATCGATTGTGTTTTTTGCAATTATCGGGGCGAAAGTTTACAGAGGTGGTGTTCTCATGTATGGGAAATCATCTTCTTTAAAAGATATAGGCAAAGCGTTAAAGCTATCACGACGTGAGTAATAGCTTTCAACTAACAATCTAGAAAGTTCCGGAACTTGAGTTTCCGGGACTTTTCTTTTTGTTCTTGTCGCATGATGAGTATAAAATGATTGAATGAGAAAAAGCGGAATCATGCGAACGTGCGCTCGTTTGATTATGGTAAAATAAGAGATAGAGAGCATTAGAAAGGGAGATGAGTGATGAAAGAAGTAACCTTTCTGCACTGCGCGGATCTTCATTTAGACAGGCCATTTTCTGGTGCAAATCAGTTACCTAAATCCATCCATGAGTTTGTTCGAGAAAGTGCCTATCGTTCATTACGAGCAATCGTTGATATTGCTATTAATCAACGGGTAGATTTTGTTCTGTTTGCAGGAGATTTATTTGATAGTAGCTATCGTAGCTTGAAAGCACAGATGATTTTATTACAACAATTGAAAAGATTGGATGAGGCAGGCATTTATAGCTATCTTTCTCACGGAAATCACGATGCGCTAGATGGAGAATGGGTTGATTTAACTTGGCCTGATAAAAGTTATTTTTTTGGTGGGGAAGTCGAATCGATTTCGTATAACAGAGATCAGACGCCAATCGCTTATATTCATGGCTTTAGCTATCCGACGCGTCATGTGAATGAGAAGATGGTTAGTTCATACGAAAGGGTAGATGAAGAGAGTTTCCAGATCGGAATGCTTCATGGGAATTTAGAAGGACAAACAGAACATTCTTCCTATGCTCCATTCACAATAACTGAACTAATGAATAAGAAATTTGATTACTGGGCTCTTGGGCATATTCATCAGAGAGCAATACTATCAGAAGAGCCCCTTATTGTTTATCCCGGTAATATACAAGGAGCACATTCGAAAGAACGTGGTGAAAAAGGGTGTTATGTTGTAAAGTTAAGCGATTCTGAGCCATCGCTTGTTTTTCATCAAACCGCTGATGTAACCTGGCACAAGTCGATTATAGATATTGGACAGTGTGATACGATCCAAAATCTTTTAAATAACTGTGAAGAAATTTTGGATCAGGAAACTTTCTCTACAGGAGGCCATTTCATTAATTTTGAATTAGTTGGCAGTAGCCCGATACATGCAGAGTTAATACATGGGGATCATTTAGAGGATATATTGCAGACGCTACAACTAAATAGAGAAATGGAAGACGAAGGATTTGTTTGGCCATATAAATTCACTCTAAAATCAATGCCGCTCTGGGATCGCGAGAATTTAAAACAGCAGAATGGATTTTTACAGGATATTTTATTTACCTCTGATCAGTACGAGCATTCCCAAATGAAAGAAGCGTTAGCTCCGCTATTTGAACATAGACGAGCTAGAAAAGCTCTCCATCCCATTGAAGACGAGCAACAATTAATAAAAGAAGCTGAAGAACTATTACTTACATATCTCATTGAGTCAAAAGGTGGTGAGAGTTAATGAGGTTACTCGGTCTAACAATTTACGGGTTTGGTAAATTTGAGAATTATGAAATCGAAGACGTTTCAACTGAACTTCAGCTTATCTTTGGAGAGAATGAGGCAGGGAAATCTACACTTATCTCTTTTATTGAATATGTTTTATTTGGTTTTCCTAGCAGGCAGGAGAACTATTATGAAATGAATCATCTCTCGCGTTTTGGAGGTAGTCTCTTTGTAGAAGAAAGTGGGGAAGCATTTAGAATTGAACGGACGAGGGATAGGAATTCTGATAATCTTTATATCTATTTTCGAGATGGTACTTCAGGAAATAGTGATGATTTAAAGAAGCTCTTAAAAGGAATGAATCGAGCTAGTTTTAGACAAATTTTCTTTTGTAACCTTACTACTTTAAATAATGATCATCATTATGATGAAGAAGCGTGGAACCAAGTCCTATATGAAGCAGGAATGAGCGGTGGAGCTTCATTACTTGAAATTGAAAAGAATTTTGACAAGTGGCAGGGTGAAATTTTTAAGCCTGGAGGAAGAAAACCGCAACTTAATCAAGATCTGGAATCCTATGAGTCTTTAAAGAGAAAAACAAACGAATGGGAAAAGAAAAATGAGAACTACAATGAACTTATCAAAAAAACAAAGGAATTAGAGATAAAAGTTCAAGAAAATGCTGAGCGGTTGCAATTTATCCAAAATGAGCAGCGAAAGCTTGATCGTGAGAAGCATATCATTCCTTTATTGAATGAGAAAAAAAGGCTTGAAGAAGAGATCGAAAATCTTCCTGAGTTTCATCCTTTTCCTGAAGAAGGACTTATAAGAATGGATAAATGGAAAGAACAAGCTGTTCTTCTTTCTGGGGAATTAGAAGGGTTAAAGAAACGAAAAGAACGACTAGAAGATGATATTAAGCACGCTCAGTTGCTTCCTGATTCGAATGCGTTCTTACAAGAGGTATCTTATTGGAATGAAGAAATGATACTTTATCGTGGGAGAGCAGAAGAAAGAAGGAGACTGCAGAGTGAGATACGCTCACTTAATACAACGTTAGAATCAGAGCTAATGGAATTTGGTCAGACTGAAGAAGTTCTTAAGTCCATTTATCCGACCTTTACTGGACGTGAGAGTCTAAAACAATTGGTGGCGTCCTATCAGCTTTCTGATCAGAAATACCAGTATATTCAGGAAGCTTTTCTTTCTGCACGAGATGAACTGGAGAAAGAAGAGAATGAGTATGATCGTCTGAAAACACGCCTTCTTTCACCGAAAGATCGGGAAGGATTAGAAAAAGAACAATCGTCTTCTACTAATCAGAAGTGGTCGTTTGGGATGATAGCTGTCGCGATATTAGTCGTTATTGTGCTTGGCATTTATGAAAGTTGGCTGCTTGGTTTTGTAGGCGCGGCTATAGTGGTAGGTGGTGCCATTTTAATGAGATTGACTTCTAAAAGTACTGAGACGAAGAGTGAAGATGAGGTGCTTATTCGCGATAGAGAGTTGAGGAGACAAGCTGAGTCATTAAAAGACCAGGTCGATCGCCTTAATCGAACCTATTTAAAAGCAGCTGAAAAAGTAGACTTGTGGGAAGCAGAAAGGTATCAACTTGATGATAAGTTAAAAGAGTGGAGAACGGTCCATGCTTTTCCTGAGTACATTCCTACAGATTCGTTGCTTGATGCTTTTGATAGGATTGGGTCAATTAAGAAGGTTCAGAAGGAACGAAATCAAAAGCAGCAGCAAATAGAAGATCTTGACTACAGTTTAACGGTAGTTGAAGATAGAATAAAGAAACTATGCGAGCGTGCAAATGTTTCCTACCAGGAGCCTGATAAAGCGATACAGCTATTGCTACAGAAGGCAGAGGAACAAAGAGAGTTAATGAGAGACATAGACCTCGCAACAAACAAGCTTCAAGAACTTGAAGAGCAGCTTGGTGGGGGAACCAAGAAGTGGCAAAGCTGTAAGGATGAAATGAACGAGCTGATGCGCTTAGCAGGTGAAGATAATGAGGAAGCGTTTCGTGTGAAGGGAAAGGCTCATAAAGAAGCCCAAGAGCTTAAACGACAGCTCGCAACGATTACTTCCCAATTAAGTGATGAATCGTTCGTGGAGCATACTACGGTGGAAGAAATCGATTATCATCGTGAACAGCTGGAGCACGAAGAAACTGCTATTATGAAGAAGCAGCAAGGACTTTATCAACAGATTGCGAGTGAAAACGAACAAATTCGTCTCTTAACAGAAGATGGAACTTACGAAGAACTTCTCTTACAGCGTCAGCAGAAGGAAGATGAGATTAATTCTCTTGCGTGGAAATGGTCTGTACTGAAGGTAGCATCTGATTTTCTAACGAGGGCGAAGGCAAGGTATCAGGAAGAACGTCTACCCGCAGTCATAAAGAAAGCAGAGAGCTATTTCAACTTAATCACAGAAGGTCGTTATACAGCCATTTATCCTCCTGTAGAAGGTAATAAATTCCGAGTGCTGAACGTGGACGGCCGAGCATACAAGCCGTCTGAGTTAAGTAGAGGCACGGCAGAGCAGTTATACCTTTGCATAAGACTTTCGCTTGCGTCTATTTCGACAGTTCAGATGCCTATTTTTCTCGATGACATCTTTGTGAACTTTGATGAAAAAAGAACAGAAGTTGCGAAAGCATTTATTAAAAGATTTTCAAAAGACCATCAGGTTATTTTATTAACGTGTCATACAGCTACAACAGTTGGGATAGATGACAGGATTCACATACTTGATCAGTCGCCAGCTTCCACAAAAAAAGGGACAATCTAATGAGGTGATCTTATGGAAGAAGTTTATAAAATACATTTAGTTGAAGATGAAGAAAATCTTGTGCAAATCTTAAAAACGTATATGGAAAAAGAAGGGTTTCAAGTTAAAACGTTTATGAGTGGCGAGGAAGCACTCGAGAGTATTCACGAATCCTGCCACCTGTGGATTCTAGATATCATGCTACCTGGGATAGATGGGTATGAGTTATTAAAGAAAATAAAAGCTGAAGACGACGTACCGGTTATTTTCATTTCTGCGAGAGATGAGGATCTAGATCGTATTGTAGGATTGGAATTAGGAAGCGATGACTATATTGCTAAACCATTTATGCCGAGAGAACTTATTATTCGCGCCAAAAAATTATTAAAGAGAGTGTACCAACAATCTTCCCAGAAAAGGTTTGAGATTGTGGAGTATGAAATAGATCCGGTATCGAGAAAAGTACTTGATCGAGGAGAACCAGTTGAATTAACGACGAAGGAAATGGATTTAATTCTTTTCCTAGTCGAGCATGTGAATCAAACCTTAACCCGTGAACAAATTCTCGTTCAGGTATGGGGGGATGATTATGTGGGATCAGATCGTGCTGTTGACGATGTGATTAGACGAGTAAGAAAGAAAATGCCACGCATGAACCTTGAAACGTCATACGGCCTTGGTTATCGGTTGATTACATGATTCGCTTAAATTTAACGAAACGAATCTGGCTCTCCTTTATGATTCTTGTTCTGCTTGTTGGGGTAGTGATTGCGGTGATCTACCCTCTCTCCATTAAAGGCACGCTAACTGAAGAGACATATCAGATTATTGAAAGTGAGCAGCAGCGATATACGTTTCCGGATCAAGACGGGCCACTTCCTCCTCAAACGGATCAAGATTTTATTGAACGAAGAGACGCGGAGCGTTCGGTTGGCCATACGTTGATTACAAGACTTTATAGTGGACCATTGCAGGGAGACCCCATACCTGATGAAGTAATTATCGAAATGCGTAAAAACGCACTTGATCAGAAAGAAGAGAAGGGGCGCTATGAGTTAACGTATAATAATCAGGCATCCTTGTTTTATGTGATATCTAAAGTAGATGTTAACGGACAAGAAGCGTACTTTATCTCTTATATGTGGGACACGTATCGTAATCAAATGATTGATCGCCTCTGGTTTAGACTTATCATTATTTTGCTTTTTGCATTATTGCTTAGTCTTTTGCCTGCAGCGTGGATTGCAAGGTATTTACGGAGACCACTAACCGTTCTCGGAGAACGCTTCGATCAAATCGCTAACCGCAATTGGAAAGAACCTTTCAAGTGGGAAGGTGATGAAGAGTTCCAGAAGCTTTCCAATCAATTTGAATCAATGAGACAGAACTTAATGAGGTATGATAAGGCTCAGAAGACGTTTATACAGCATGCCTCTCATGAATTGAAAACACCAATTATGATCATTAAAAGTTATGCCCAATCCATTAAAGATGGCGTGATGCCAGATTCTCTTGATAATACAATGACAATTATCCTAAATGAGTCTGATCGGATGGATCAAAGGGTAAAAGGGATGCTTACTTATATTAAACTAGATTCCATTGATGAACCTGAGGGAAACTGGGAACCATTTCGATTTGGGGTTCTTGCTGAAGAGATTCGTGAACGATTCATGTACCAGCGTGAAGATGTGACGTTTACAATATCCGGTGAAAATGTTGAGTTGATGGCTGTTCACGAACAGATGTTAACTGCTATGGACAATCTTGTTCAAAATGCATTGAGGTATGCGAAAAGCGAAATTCACTTAAATGCAATCCAGAGGGATGAAACCATCATACTAGAAGTGTTTAATGATGGAGAAGAAATTTCGTTTCAAAAGGTAGAAAAAGAGCAGTTGTTTGAACCTTTCCAAAAAGGGGATAAAGGTCAATTTGGGATTGGTCTAGCTATTGTAAAGAAAATTGCTGAACGTCACTCAGGTAAAGCTGAAGTGGCGAACTTGGACCATGGTGTCGTTTTCTCAATTATATTGCCAAAAAAACGAAGCGAAAGGTCCTAATGATGTATTAGGGCTATGCTATACTAGGTAAATACATTTTGCCCCGGAGGTGGAAAGATGAAGGAATTCAAAGGAATTGGACATTATCGCGTAGGAGATCAAGTTGATCACTACTTATTAATTAAATCATCAGTAAAAGGTGTAGCAAGTAACGGAAAACCTTTCCTTACTTTAATTCTTCAAGATAAATCTGGAGATATTGAAGCAAAGCTCTGGGATGCTTCTCCAGACGATGAAGAAAGCTTTGATGCTCAGCAGATCATAAAGGTAAAAGGAGACGTGACAAGCTACCGTGGACGCAATCAGCTTAGAATCAAAGCGATACGTCTTGCAACAGACATGGATCAAGTCAAGGTGGGTGATTTCGTTGAAACGGCACCTCTTGAGGTGAACGAAATCATGGAGAAAGTGACGCAATATGTATTTGAAATGCGTAATCCAAACATTCAACGGATTACACGTCACCTTGTGAAAAAACACCAAAATGACTTTCTGACTTTTCCTGCAGCAACGAAAAATCACCATGAATTTGTGTCAGGATTATCCTATCATGTTGTTTCGATGCTTGATATTGCCAAGTCGTTAGCGAATCTTTATCCTTCTCTAGATACGGACCTGCTATATGGTGGGATAATCCTCCATGATCTTGGGAAAGTAGTCGAACTATCCGGATCCATTGCAGCAAGCTATACGAACGAAGGGAAATTACTTGGCCATATTTCTATCATGGTTAATGAAATCGGGCAGGCTGCAAAAGAATTAGAAATTGATGGTGAAGAAGTGATGCTTCTTCAACATCTTATCTTAAGTCATCATGGAAAAGCGGATTGGGGGAGTCCAAAACCTCCGATGATTCGTGAAGCAGAAATGCTGCATATGATTGATAATATTGATGCAAAAATGAATATGCTTGATAGAGCTCTTGATAAGGTAGAACCTGGCGAATTTACTGATCGAGTGTTTGCACTTGATAATCGTTCATTCTACAAGCCTAAAATGAGTACTTTTGATAGCTCGAAAAAATAAAACAGGCAAATCCAAGAGAAATGTGCTCTATGAGCCGTTTCTCTTTTTTATGGCCCTGTTAAGTTAATTGTAAGCGTATAAACAAGCCAAGTATCCATTCAGTTTATTAACTTAGCCTTAGGATGCATGCATAGTGGAGGAAGTACATGAGAATAAAAGATTGGGATCGGAATTTAAAGATACGGCTTTTGGGTGAAGGGATGATGAACATTCTTTTTTGGATGTTCTTCCCGTTTATGGCTATTTACTTTTCGGAGTCCTTTGGCAAAGGAATGGCCGGACTCTTACTTGTTTTATCACAGGTTGTTGCTGTTGTAGCTAACTTAGTAGGAGGATATTGTGCAGATCAGTATGGACGAAAGAAAATGATGTTTATCTCTGCAGTGGGTCAAGGACTCACATTTGTCGTATTTGCTTTTGCAAACTCCCCATGGCTTGTTTCACCAATGCTAACGTTCATTAGCTTCTCCATTCTTGGGGTATTTGGGTCATTGTATTGGCCGGCTAGTCACGCAATGGTGGCAGATGTTGTGGCGGAAAAAGATCGTAATACGGTTTTTGCCGTTTTCTATACAGCTTTAAATATTTCTGTTGTTGTAGGGCCAATATTAGGCGGTCTTTTTTTCTTTCAACATCGATTTTCTTTACTTCTTATCGCTTCTATTGTCAGTTTCGCCGTCGCGGCATTGATTGCAATCTACGTCCGTGAAACAGCACCAGAGAAAAGGGAAAAGAGTCTTGTTTCAGATTCATCTGTAAAATGGACAAGGTTTATTTGGGATCAGCTTCAAGATTATCGAATCATTGTTAAAGATAAAGTCTTTCTTTTATTTATACTTGCTGGAATACTAGTAGCACAAACGTTTATGCAGATGGACTTATTAATTGCCGTTTATTTGAGCGAAAAAGTACCTGACCAACCAGTGTTAACCTTCTTTAATACAGTAATTACGGCCGACGGAAATCGCATTTTTAGTTGGCTTATTTCGGAAAATGGGTTATTAGTTGCTCTATTAACAGTGTTTATGACGACTAAAATGAGTAAATTCAAAGAACGTAACGTCTTTATTTTCTCCTGCATGATTTATGCTGTCAGCATGATTTTATTTGGTCATGTAACATCTGTTTGGCTACTTGCCATTGCGATGCTTGTATTTACGATGGGAGAACTGATGGTTGTTGGTATTCAAGAGGGTTTTGTATCACGCCTGGCACCGGAAAATATGCGCGGGCAGTATTTTGCGGCTGCAAGTCTTCGCTTTACAATTGGAAGAACTCTTGCACCAGCTGCCATCCCGCTCACAGCTCTCCTAGGGTTTCAATGGACTTTCTATCTCATTAGTTTCCTTGCGATCATTGCGGGAGTTATCTATTATGTAATGTTTGATATGCGAAGTAAACAGGTAGCGTACGGGCAATCATAATTTTTCTAGGAGGAATAAATCACGATCTTTGCTCATAAATTGTAGTAATTAATGGAGCTTGTACGAAAGAAGGAAAGGAAGTGCTTTAGGTGAGAAAGAGTGTTCTTATACTTCTTGGATTTCTATTGATTCTTAGTCTATTTCAGCTTACAGAAGTGTCTTCAACGTTATCGGGAGTATTCTCTTCATTTCCCTGGTGGCTCTATTTTGTACTAGCAGGGATTGTTTACAGCGGCTATAAAACGATGCAATTAACGGCTGAAGAAAGAAAAATTGATCAGATCCATATTGAAGAAGAAGGAAGAGTATATGTGGAGAGAATGGAAGAGGAGCGGGAGCGGAGGAAGCAGCGTATAACAGAACACTAAATAAAAAAACGAAAGAGCTAATTTAGCTCTTTCGTTTTTTTATTTATTCATTTGATTCTTTGGACTCTTCTTCAGTGTTAGCACTGTCATCAGCTGATTCGTCAGCAGCTTCTTCGACTTTAAAGAGATCTTCAAACTGATCGTCTTTTACTTTAATATCAGATTCCTTAATAAGCTCATCGATTACAGTTGGAACATCTTTTGCGTTTTGTAGCATATATTGTTCTTCAACTTGTTCTTTAGCATCTTCAAACGGCATCACCGTTTTCTTCTTTAGCTTAATAATGTGATACCCAAATTGTGATTGAACGATATCACTTACTTCGCCTTCTTTCAATGCAAAGGCTGCTTCTTCAAACTCAGCAACCATGTCGCCTTTTTTGAAGACGCCAAGATCGCCACCGTTTTCAGCAGATCCATCTTTAGAGTACTCTTTGGCAAGCTCAGCGAAATCGCCGCCATCTTCCAATTTCTTTTGAACTTCTTTAGCAGTGTCTTCATCGTCAACTAGAATATGGCTCGCTTCTAGTTCAGTGAAAAGGTTTTTGTTTTCATCGTAGAATTCTTTTAGCTTCTCATCTGAAACTTCTACTCCCTCAGTTGCAGCTTTTTGAGCTAATAGCTGCTTACGTACATCAACTTTGAATTGTTCAATGTCTTTGTAACCATTTGATTGAAGGGCTTGTTCAAGTTGTTCATCGGTTTCAAAGTTTTCTTTGATTTTATCAAGTTCTGCATCGACTTCTTTATCGGATACATCATATTTATCTTCAAGAATTTTAGTTTGGACAAGGTCACTTAAAACTGCTTCACCAGATTGATCTTTTAACGCTTGATAGAACTCTTCCTTTGTAACATCTCCAGCACTTGTTTCGACTACGGCTTCTGAATTATCCGCAGAATCATTGCTACAAGCAGATATCGCGAGTAGGGCGATCAATGCAGAAAGCATTATGAACATTTTTTTCATCAAACATACACTCCTAAAGGGTTAGTTAAATTTAACAAAATTGTGATACAGTTAATACTATAGCATAGAAAGATAAGTGAAGTTAAATTCAATTGGAAATATGAGAAAAATTACACAAAACAGGCGAATTTTATGGGGAATTGATATAATAAAAGCGAGAAATCAGTGTGATTCCCTAACCGGGTTAAAACCACTAAAAAAAGATGAGGCATTTGGCCTCATCTTTTTCAATCGTTCGTTAGGTAATATGCTACCTATGATTCTAAGTGAATAAAACTTCTACATATGAAGAAATGAGCAAAATGGTAATAAGAACGTTAATGGTTCTAAATACATTAGGCTGTTTTTCTTCAGGAATGTTTTTCTTCAAGCATAGTGCATTTGTCATTGAATTAAATGTGACTAGAATGAAAGTCGCAAATAGGATGAAGAATATTCCAATCATGGTCATTTCAGTACCTCCCAGAGTCCAATTCGATAATTCGAAGAAATATATAACGGTTTACTTTAACTTATCTTTCAATCCGTAGTATCATGGAAAATATTCGTCCCATAAGGAGCTGTTCAAATGTTTAAAAACCGATGGAAGGCGGCCTTTATCATTCTCTTTGCTGCTGTCATTCTCATCTTCGCAGGAATAGTAGGATTCTATCAATACTATTTTCCTGAAAGTGAAATTGCCAAACTCTCAAATGAGAAAAACACAGAAGAACCTTTTGAAACAACTTTTTCCATCCAGATGAAAAAAGATGAATTGAACGAGATCATCAATCGAGAACTTGAAAAGTATAGCGAGAAACAGAAGAACATCGGTTATAATGTAAACCTTGATGAACTTGCAACTTTCCAGGGATATGTGACGATTTTTGATCGTAAAGTTGATTTTTTTCTTAAGTTTGAGCCACAGGTACAGCCAAATGGTGACCTTTTATTAAAAGAAAAATCTTTTCAAATTGGTTTGCTTGAACTCCCAAGTGATAAAGTTCTTTCTTTTATAAAAAAGCAGGCATCATTGCCGCCTGAAATAACAATTGATTCTGATGAAGGGACAATCTACATGGCTGTAAGCGAATTAGAATTGAAGAATGATATGAAACTAAGGGCTAAATCATTCGATCTTCCTAATGATGAAATTGTTTTCGATGCTTACTATCCTATTAATTAGTTCCTTGTCCTAATATTATTATGAAGGAAGTCTCATAAGAATTCAATACTGCTGACCTAGTGGCCAATCCAAAAGAACAGAGCGCTGAATTTCAGCGCTCTGTTTTTATTCTATTAGCCATGTTAATGAGCTCAAAATCGAGTAATCACTGTTGTATAGCTAATCTATTAGGGGCATCATATTTTATTCTTTCTCTCTGAAGTCGATTGTTTAATAGAGTGTCAGATTAGTTATTAAGAAGCCCGTTTAATAAGAATATGGAAACCTTCACTTCGATCCTCAACATAAGCATTCTTCGGTGCACGGAGCACCTGAGAAGCGTAAAGGAAGTCACTAAAGCTAAACCCAAGATTTATAGCTGCTAAGATCGAGAAAAACGATACATAAGCTGGCATATAAACTGACGCAATTATAGCTGCGGTCGTAATCAAAACCGCAGGTGCAAGTGCCGCAATTAAAAAGAGGTTACGTGAAATTGGGCTGCACGTTTCACAGCGCATCATCGGTACGATCACAAATCCTTTTTCTAATTTCATTGTTGCTTTTAATCCGGCTATTGTTAAAGGAAGCCAGTGTATTAGCTTATGAATAGGGAAAAGGACAGCTAAGGAACCGAGAAACGGTAAAATTGGTACGATCGCATGTTTTGTTGTCGGGTATAACATACTGAACACAAGATAAAACGCAATAAAGTATAATAAGGTTAACAGCATCGAGAAAATCGTTAATCGATGTGTACCGAATTCGCGATGTAGATAAATCGATTTCCAACAATTCATAAGAATCACCTGCTTCCGTAGCTTTCAATTTAGTTGATGTTTATTGAATACTCGTATACTGTACAGCGATTCTCGGAAGAAATCAACACGTTTTTTTAGAAAGAAATTAGTCAAAATTATTTTGACAAAATCAGCGCTTTTTCGCGCTGGATTAGTCTGGAAAATACATTTCAATTTAAAACCCGTTCCGTTAAACTATAAGTACTATTGATTGCACAGTAAGGAGTTAAGTCCGATGGAAGCTATCCACAAAAGATTAGATAAAATTGAATTTCATATGCGCCTACTTGCAAAGATGGAAGAGGAAGGAGACTATCCCTTTTATCGCCTTGTGATTGACAGAGGGCTGACAGAGTCAGAAGTGTCAGAAGTATATCAATTATGCGTAGAGGTGAACCAAAAAATGCATGAGCAGATCGAGGAGGGTCTCTTGAACCGTTCCACGTTGCTCACGCATTTTGTAGGAATGTTAAATATTAAATTGGAGCCTCTCGCAACCATTAAAGCACTGCAATCTCAAGAAGAGGCTTATAGAGAACTTATGGAGACGCTATTAAAAGTGTCGCCTTATCGTTAGAAAAGTTTGGAGCGCTCTTCATCATCTTGTTCAGTGAGTTCTCTAGAGAATTCACTTTCAAGCTTGGTGAAAGATTTTTGGAAGATTTCCATGAAGTCCTCACCATATAGTCCTTTAATGACACACATCATCTCAGTAAATTCAGGGAATTTACCGTATAGTTCTCTAATCGGCATGGAAGCTTTCAAAACACTATCTCTACTTGGTGAATAATGTTTCCATGTTTCCTGAAGCAGCTTCTCTCCCTTTTCGGTAAGCTGTACATATGTATTTCGCTTATCATTCTCTTTTTTTGAGAATGTGAGGAGAGACCTAGATTCAAGTTTTTTTGAAAAGTTAAACGCTGTTGAGACGTGCATAACGCCAAACTTCGCAATATCTGATATTGAAGAGCCGTCAAGATGATAAGCAATTGAAAGAATATGGTGCTCATTAATATTGAGATCGAATGGCTTGAGCCAATCTTGCCAATCTCGCTCAACAGATTTCCAAAGTGCTTTGCTTAATTGGCCAATTCGATGGCTAAAAATCATTGCTTCTTGAATAGAAATTTCCTGTTCTTCTTTCATAAATGCCCTCCTTTACAACTAGATGATTCAAGCTATATTAGAATATTGTTGATCTTCGGTAAAAAAACCGGCTATTTTGAAGCCGGACTGTTTACTTCTTCTTTGACTGTTTCAATCGTCTTCTGCATTTCCTCGACATCTGCCTTTAACCTAGTTAAATTCGGTTCAATATCCTGTTGAAATGAAGAGATGGATCGTTTAAGGTCAGCGGCTACTTCCTGAATAATTTCTTTGCCTTCTGAAGAAAGCTGTTTTACTTGAGCGGTCAGTTCGTTAAGATCACTTTTAAGCTTAGTAAATCCTTCCTTTATATCATCACTCTTCTCTTTAGCGTCAGTCATTAATTCTTTTCCGGATTTCGGAGTGGTTAAAAGTACAGAAGCAGCGGAAACTACCCCGCCTACTAAAAATCCTGTTAATAATGTTTTTGCTTTTCCCATGATGTTCATCCTTTCCTATCCAAATCCTTATACTTCTACTTAAAGACATTAGTTCGCCATCCCAGTCAAGAATCCTGCTTTCTCCTTTCATTAATTCGTTGTGGTTATGAAAGCAGTGGGCATCACATATACCTTTTAGTATACGCTAAGGTAAATGGAGGGGACGGGTATGGCTGGATTTATCTTTTTCCTTATTGCAGCTGGCAGTCTACTATTAACCGCAACAGTAAGCAGGCTGTTATTAATTAGAAAATATTCATTTCACAATGAACGAATGATCCGAAAGCAAAAAAGCGCCTACTTATTTGGTACGTTTGCGATTGTTTTCCTTGTGCTTGGGGTATCGATGGCCATGCTTATTTTCTAATGATGTCCTTTATTTTCCCCACGGCTTTCAACTTGCAAACATAAAAACGATATAAAAGGTTAGAATCACGCTCATTTGAGGTATCTTATAGAGAGAAGGGTATTTAAGGAGCGTGAAATAATGAATCGCATGATTAAAAGTGTTTTTAAGAGAATGACAAAGAAGGCAGTAACGGTTATGAAGGATAAAGACAAAATGAAGGATGTTTCAATCGAATCCTTGAAAAAGGGAGCCTTATACAATGGGCGTAAGGGTATGGATGAGATGTGGGTAGATGTGAAGACATTCTCGAGACTTGTCCAGGAATTTCGTAAAGGAAGTTATCGCGATATTTCAAAAAAATCAGTCGTTATGATTGTAGGAGCATTACTTTATTTTGTTAGTCCTATTGATGCGGTTCCTGATTTATTAGCGGGAGTCGGGCTTCTTGATGATGTAGCAGTAATAGGATTTGTTGCAAGTCAATTAAAGCATGAGTTAGAAAAGTTCCGAGAGTGGGAAACAGGAGTGAAAATATAAAAAAACGGCCAAATTGGCCGTTTTTTTGTGTTTATTTAGAAAGCGAAGCTAGTACGTTTAAGGATTGATTGTACAACTGGAAAGATTAGTACCATTGCAATGGTATTTACTACGGCCGTTGGAAGAACAACGGTAACAAACAGTCCAGTGAATGCGGCGCCACCAGGAAGTCCTGCAAAGATAAGAGCAGCTCCAAGGAATATAGCTCCACTGATCATCGTGCCGATTGCTGTTAAAATTCCAACTGTTACTAATGATTGGCCAAACCGCTGAACGAGTAAATAAAGACCAAAGAAAGCAAAAGCTGTCACAGGTTTATCAATCATGTTAGCAAGTTGTCCACCAGGGAATGTTGTCGTTGCAGCAGAGATAACTCCTGTCGCAAGTCCGAGTACAAGAACGCTTTTGCGCTCAGGAAATAGCAATATTCCTAGAAACATCATCGTAAGAAGCATATCGTTCTTCATTCCTGAAATTAACCCAGGTATAATTGCGTGTAGAATCGTTCCAATGCCGAGTAGTAAAGCCATGAGTACTAAATTTTTTGTTTTCATAAAGAAATCTCTCCTCTTCTCATCTCATTCTCCGTCAAAAGACGGTGTTCTCTCCATCAGTGCGCTATGTGCCTGCTGCGAAAGAACTAATTTTTTATATCATAACAAACGAATGTCCTATTGAAAAGTGTTAAATATTGTGTTTGTGATGGAATGTCTGCATAAAGTCACTTAATGCACGAACAGATTCAAGGGGAACAGCGTTATAGATGGAAGCACGACATCCTCCAACAGAGCGATGGCCCTTTAACCCAACAAAACCTTCTTCTGCCGCCTCATGTAGGAACAGTTCTTCAAGCTCTTTTCCTGGTAAATTGAAAGTTACATTCATTGATGAGCGACTTGCTGTTTCAGCTGTTCCACTATAAAAACCTTTACTACTATCAATCGTGTCATAGAGTAGCTTTGTTTTCTCAGCATTCATCTTTTCGATTTCCTTGATACCTCCCTTAGTCTTTGTCCATTCAAGAACAAGGGATAGCATATAGATCGCAAACGAAGGAGGGGTATTATAGAGCGACTTCTTATCAACGTGAGTACGATAGTCTAACATTGTTGGAAGTTGATCTGGGATGTTTTTGAGCATATCTTTCTTTAAGATGACTACAGTTACTCCTGCTGGACCAAGGTTTTTCTGAGCACCTGCATAAATAAGACCAAATTGGTCAATTGGAAGGGATCGACTTAATATATCGCTCGACATATCGGCAACGATAGGAGAATGGGTATGCTTGGGGAATTCCTTCCACTGGGTGCCATGTATTGTGTTGTTTGAAGTCAAGTGAACGTATGCATCTTTGTTACTGTATTGTAACGTGTCGAGCTCTGGTATACGTTTGAAATCATCTTGTTCACTACTCCCACCAACATACGTATCTCCTATTTTCTGAGCTTCTTTTAATGCTTTTTGGGACCAGCTTCCTGTAAGGAAATAATTACCTTGCTGACCAGTTTGAAGAAAATTCATTGGAATCATTGAGAATTGTAAACTTGCTCCGCCTTGAAGAAAAAGAACTTCATAGTCATCAGGGATGTGAAGAAGTTCTCTTAAAAGCTCATTGGCTCCATCATGGATTTTCTGATATTCTTTGCTACGATGACTAAATTCCATAATGGACATACCTTGCTGTTGATAATTGAGAAGTTCTGCTTGAGCATGATTAAGTACATCTTGAGGTAAGGCGGACGGGCCAGCATTAAAATTATAACGACGTTCCACTAATAGACACTCCTTTAGTAATGTAATGCGATGCCTCGATTTAACTTGTACTCATCCTATCATTAAAGGATTCGACGGTGCTATATTTTTTTCTAATCTTTTCGAATATTTCGTTCTATTGAAGCAGAAGCATTTGTTCTGCTTCATCATTTTGCTATTCTATATAGAAGTGAATGATAAGAAAGTGGTGTGAACTAATGTATCGAGAAAACAAACCAACTCATATCGGACCATACGATCATCCAGATATTTATCCTGGTCCACGACCAGCTTCATCTTTCCTATACCATAACGGGAAAGCACATCGAATTGATGAAGTTCAAAATATTCCAGTAGAGAAGCAAATTGTTCATTATGCAAGAGGGGAAGACGTGTCGGGTTCTCTTGCATTTGCAACGACAGAACAGTTTACAGTGGAAGAATTGCTGTTATCAGAAGGTTTATCTCCTATTGAAGAGCGAATCCCGCTTCTCGCATATGGATCGAATGTCTGTCTAGCACAGCTCAAATATAAGTTTAGTCTCAATCCTGATGTTAGTGATTTCATTCTCTATTATCGTGCAGAAATAAAGGATACAGACGTCATAGCAGGTTCCTTTCTAGCACCATATGGAGCACTTCCTGCTGTCATTGCCCCAGTTCAGGGAGCGAAGACAGAAGTGTGGGTTACATTTGTTGATCGTGAACAGCTAGAACTGTTAAATCGTACGGAAGGCGGTTATGTACTAAGAGAGCACCTTCATGGCAAGCTTACCCTTAAAACAGGGGAGAATTTCGAACGAGTTTACGCATACTATTACCCACACGGTTACATAAGAGAAGGTTCTTATGTACGATTTAAAGATATACCGGGGGAATCAAATCTCCCATCTATGTGGCAAGCAGATTTATTAAATGAGCTGAAGGCTATGGTCGGGTATGGAGGTCATAGAGAAGAGTTTATTCATGAATTAAGGTGGAATCCAGACTTACGAACAAAGATGTCAACGATGTTAAATGGATTAGATCAAACGTTTGATCATCCAGATTGGGTTGTTCCGAATGGCTTTTATACATTAAAAGAAATGAAACGAACCCAAATGAAAAGGAGACCATAAATGGTCTCCTTTTATGTATCAAGACAGTTTCAATAAGAATTAATGTGCGAACGAATCCCTTCAGCAAGGCGCTGTAACTTCTCCGCATCATAGTCATTTTCGTGTGTTTTCCATACCGCTCCGAATCCGTCCCCTTTACCGTAGCGTGGAATAAGGTGTAGATGATAATGAAAAACAGATTGTCCAGCAATCGCTTCATTATTGTTTAGAAGATTCATGCCTTCAGGAGTAAAGTTCGCTTTTAAAGCATTTGCTATTTCAGGAACTGCAGCAAAGAGCTTTGAAGCTGTCTCGGGATCAAGCTCGTAGATGTTTTGCTGATGTTTTTTTGGAATGACGAGGGTATGTCCTTCTGTTACTTGTGTAAGGTCTAGAAAGGCTAGAACGTCTTCATTTTCGTAAACTTTCGCAGATGGAATATCTCCGTTAATAATCTTACAGAATATGCAATCGGGTGAATGGCTCATGTTCATCATCCTTTCAATCTTTTCATATATCGTACCATAATTTTCATTAAGACCGCTTCTTTCTAATGTACTTACATATCTTGCAAACAAAATCCAATGATCAAACGAATTTTCTATATGATCTAAGAAATATTTATTTTTAAGAACAATTGGATTGGAACAAGAAAAGGCTCTGCCGGGGGTGCAGAGCCCTGAGTGCAACTTGTTTTAAGGGAAGACGCCACACTCACTATAAGGATGTTCTTAATATCAACGATCTATTCATGTATTGTGAGTTTTATTATCTCGATGATTGACTACTTAGGCTGGAAACTAAATCTATACTTAACTGAGTCAATAACAAAAGTTAAATAATATCAACGAGACTATAAAATGAAAAATGTCCTTTATGGAAAGTCTTCTGTGAAAAAGGTAAGATGTGGATAGGGGTAAGTGAGAAGGGTGCTGTACGAATCATTCAACTCATTGTTTCACGCTCCAATTGAAAGTTTGTTAAAATGTAAACAAATGACGCGAAATGAGAGGAACGCTATGACGAATTCAATTCTGGAAGTTAGCAATCTTACTGGTGGATACCAGGCGAATAAGCCTGTACTCCATGATCTTTCTCTTAATGTAAATTCAAATGAAATTGTTGGTCTCATTGGCCTTAATGGGGCTGGCAAAAGTACAACAATCAAACATATTCTTGGCTTACTTGACCCAATGAATGGTCGTATCCGCGTGGGTGGTACGAGCTTCTCTGAAAATAAAGATGGTTACCGTAAACAGTTTTCATATATACCTGAAACACCGTTGTTGTATGATGAGTTAACGCTTTGGGAGCACTTACAGCTGACAGCTCTAGCTTATGAATTAAGTGAAGAATGGAAAGAAAGAGCTGAAGCACTTCTTAAAGAGTTTCGGATGACTAATATGAAGAAGTGGTTTCCGGGTCATTTCTCTAAAGGGATGAGACAGAAGGTTATGATTATGTGTGCCTTTCTCGTAAAACCATCTCTTTATATCGTAGATGAGCCCTTTGTTGGTTTAGATCCTATTGGGATTCAGTCCTTTCTTGATATGATGCTGGAGATGAAAGAGGAAGGGGCAGGGGTATTAATGTCGACACATATTCTTTCAACAGCTGAAAGGTATTGCGATCGATTTATTATTCTGCACGATGGCCGAATAGTGATGTCAGGTACTATGACAGAATTACGGCATCAAATCGGCAACAAAGCTGCTACGCTCGATGATATCTATATTGAAGCGACCAGGAGTGGCAAATGATGCAGCTTGAGACGTTATGGAAAGAAAGGGCAGGAGCCTTTTGGAAAATTGCCCTGCGTTACTTCAGATTAATTGGTAATAGCAGCTTTTTGTTCACGCTTGTTCTTACCCTCATATTCGGGGCGTATTATTACAGTGAATTATTGAAAGTACTTCCTGAAACATTTCCTGGATTAGCGGTCATCACAGTCATTGCTGCAGTGACTGTGGTTCGAACGCCATTAAGGTTCTTTTTGTCAGAAGCCGATCTAGTATTTATGCTACCAGCGGAAAACCGTTTACACGGCTACTTTCGTAAATCTCTATTGTATAGTTTCGGCCTTCAAGTATTTATAACCGTTGTCGTTATGACGATTCTTGCACCTCTTTATCAGCACGAGATGTCTGCTGGAACGCCTTACTACGTGTTTGTGATTATTGTGCTGATTGCATTAAAGGGAGTTAACGTCATCATGAAGTGGATGGAACTCCACTTACCGGCTCACCAATCTTCCTGGCTTTATACAATGGTGCGTCTTTTTATTACAATGCTATTAACATACTTACTACTGGCGCAGGCATCATGGATTTTCGTAACGCTTACATGCCTCATACTTGTAGCGATTCTTTTTCTATTCTTTCTTCCGCTTCAACGTAAATATGCAATCAAATGGGAGAAGCTACTTGTGCTAGATGAACAACAAAGTATGAAGTTCTATCGAACAGCTAATTTATTTACGGATGTCCCTAAATTAAAACAGTCTGTGAAACAAAGGCGTACATTAAGTTCAATTGCTGAGAAACTTCTCCCAACAAATACTGTTTATGAGACGCTCTATCAAAAAGCATTCATTAGGAGTAATGAATATTTAGGTATCTATTTTAGGCTATGGCTTTTAGGACTCGTAGTGATCGCTTTTGTTCCTGGAGTTACAGGTAAAGTGATTGGGACTGCGCTCATTATTTATTTAACAGCTGTTCAACTTCGAACATTGTTCCCTCACTACCAGGCACATGTGATGGTAAAACTTTATCCACTGTCAGATAAAGAACAAGTAATAGCGTTTCGCGCCCTGCTAATTCGTTTACTAGGTGCACAAGCAGTTACTTTTGCTGTTCTTTCTTTTATTATTTCTTTTGACATTGTGTCGGCTGGTTTAATCCTTATTGGTGGGGCAGCCGCAGTTGCCGTAGCCACATCTCGAAACAGTACCGGGAAACAGAAGATTTAGTTGACCGGTTTGGTGTTAAAAGTCAGAGTCAAAGGATGTTTTGCGGCATGAGTTATTTAAGTGAGGTAGAAGAAGAGCTTGAATCCTGGGAACGAAAAATAAAGAAAAAATCTTCTATGGTTTCGCGCTCAGCAAAAAAAATACAAAATCGGATTAACGATAGAATACCTGAACGTATCCATTCGATCGTCACAAATGGTATTAAAACAATGGTCCAAGGTGTTCTGGTTGGAAATACGTATACTGTTAAAGAACCAGATATCAATCAACCTCTTCAAGTGAGAGATGAAAAAGCAAGACGGTTAATTCTTAAGTATAAACGTATTGCTGCTACAGAAGGAGCAGGTACAGGCGCAGGTGGGATCCTTCTTGGTTTAGCTGATTTTCCTTTGCTTTTATCCATAAAGATGAAATTCCTTTTTGATCTTGCCAGTGTTTATGGATATGATGCTAAGAAATTCGAAGAAAGAGTGTTTATTCTTACGATTTTTCAACTTGCTTTTTCAGCAGATGAGGCGAGAAGAAGCAGTTATGAGCGCATCGCTAACTGGGATGATACGCTTAACCAGCTGGAAATAAGAAATAAATTCAATGATGAACATGATTGGAAGTCGTTTCAACTCGAGTATAGAGATTATATCGACCTTCCTAAATTACTTCAGATGATTCCTGGCATTGGAGCGATTGTCGGAGCTTATGTGAATTACCATTTTCTCGACTGGCTAGGTGAAAATGCTATGAATGCTTACAGGAAGCGCATCATTGAGGTAAAAGATGAAGAACAATAGACAATGAAAAGGCCAGCCGGATGTTCCGGCTGGCCTCTTTGTATCAATTATCTTATTCGAAGCGTGCGTCGCTAAGAATGCGATCCATTTCTTCCATATGGTGTGTTTCATCAGCGATCATATCATCAAGCTTCACAACTAGTTCAGTAAATCCTAGTTCCTCTGCTTGCTTTTTACGTTTTTCATAACGATCGATGGTATCTTTTTCAGCCGTTCTAGCTTCAATAAGCATTTCTTTTACATCAGTAAGTTGTTTTACTTCTGCAGGAGCAGTTGTTGGTGTACCGCCAAGTACTTTAATTTTCTCTGCAAGGTAAAGAGCGTGGCCCTGTTCATCTGCAATTTCACTTTCAAAGAATGGTTTTAGTGTTTGACGATATAAACCAGATACAACAGCTGCATTGTAAGTGTACATGATGCTAGCAGCGTATTCATTTGCTAGATCCACATTAAGTCCATCAATTAGTTCTTGTTTTTTGTCGGCCATTCTAAACATCCTTTCTAAATCTGTTCTGTTTTGGTTCCATATTAATTTTACCCTTCCACTCCGTTAATAAAACATAAACATTGAAAAAGATAGGAACAATAGGATGGATGTTTGACTGATAGTAGGAGGGGTAATATTCAACTATGTAAATCACAACTAGTTAATTTATAGGAGGGCTTAAATTGAGTAAAATAGCAGTACTTATGACAAGCATGTTTGAGGATGTAGAATATACAAAACCTGCTGAGCAGTTTAAGAATGCAAACCATTCGCTGACAGTAATTAGTACAGAAGCTGGTCAAGAATTAACGGGAAAGCAAGGCGAGGCTAAAGTAATATCCGATAAAGGAATCGATGAGGTAAATGCGGAAGATTTTGACGTTCTTTTTATTCCAGGTGGCGTTTCACCTGATGAACTGCGCGCAGATGAACGATTTGTTGCATTTACGAAAAAAATGATGTTTCTAAATAAGAAAACTCTTGTGATCTGTCATGGTCCACAGCTGCTCATTTCTGCTGAAGTATTAAATGGAAGAAACATTACAGGATTTAAATCCATTCAAACAGATCTAAAATATGCGGGTGCCAATGTGTTTGATGAAGAAGTGGTTGTCTGTGGTGGAAATTTAGTTAGTAGTAGAAATCCAGACGATATTCCGGCATTCATTGAAAAATCTCTGGCTGTTATGGACAACTGATAAAAAGGAGTGGAAGTAATGAGTGAAAAAAATCATTTAGTTGATAAAGATAGTCAGCTCGATGTAAATAAAGTTGATGATACATTAGATCGCATGAGCGATGACAAAATGGATGATATTCTCTCCAACTTTGAGGACTTTAAGAAATACCTTGCCACTAGAGTCGAAATCGGAGAAAAATTAGGACTTAGTGAAGAAGCGCTAGCTCAAGCTGCAGAGAAAGTAGCGGGTTATCTCGCGAAGAAGGAGGAGCCTAAGAATAGAGAAGAAAAGCTATTACAAGAGTTATGGCTCGTGGGAAGTAAAGAGCAACGTCATGAATTGGCCCATCTTCTTGTACGAATGGTTCTAACTAAAGATAAGTAAAGGCAAAGCCGCTGCTGATACAGCGGCTTTTTTAAAAAGAATTTTATGAGGTGAAGAACTTCACAGAGTTTGGAGAATTGAAAACGGTGAAAGGCGCGATATTATGAATAAAAATAATTTTTTTAGCTCCTTGCCAGGAGCATTAAAGCAAAAAAAAGTGTGGTTTCCACTTGTACTCAATGCATTTGGACTATTCATTGCCGTTTTGGCCATCATGTTGTTTTCAGAGTTAGCAGAAGAAATATTAGAAAAAGAAACGATACAATTTGATCAAGCGATTATTTCTGGCGTAGATGGCATTCGTTCCGATGGATTATTAAATGTGATGGAATTTGTAACAGAACTTGGCTCTGTTTGGTGGATTTCAGTGGTTTCTGTTGCGACTGTAGCTTTTCTATGGTTTAAACTACGTGATGGTTGGAGCATTCTCTTTTTCGTCATAGCACAGGCGGCAGGCGGACTTTTAACGACAGAACTCAAACATTTCTTTGCTAGGTCAAGACCTTCTATCGATGCTGCTTATGATGCAGTGGGGTATAGTTTCCCTAGTGGACATGCGATGGGATCTTTTCTACTATATGGATTTATTGGTTACCTTATTGTAAGAAGCCAGAGGAGTAGAACGACAAAGTGGTTAAGTGGAACACTTGTATTCTTCTTCATCGCACTGATCGGATTTAGTCGAATCTATTTAGGTGTTCATTATCCAAGTGACGTTCTAGCAGGTTATGCAGCTGGTACACTCTGGCTATTTGTTTGTATTTTCTCTCTTGAATGGGTTCTTTGGATTAAGAGATCCTCGTTAACATTGGGTTCATTCAGAAAAATTTTCTCCAGTAAGAACAGTTAAGTATGCAGGCAATACTTCGAGCGTTGACGGAGTCGTATAATGACGTTCTCCGTCACAGTCGATATTTTGCTCTGGATCAGCTTCTATTTTTAAACTTTTTGTTTGGAAATGAATGATATCTTCGTTAAATCGCGACTGCTTGAAAACCTTTGATTGAAAAATGGACCAAAAAGTTGGAAGAGACGTTTCTTTAATGATTAAGACATCAAATTCACCATCTTGCAGGTTATTTTCAGGGAAGAAAGCTTGGATCCCGCCAGTAAATGGACCGTTCCCTACGATCATCATGACAGCTTCCCCTTCAAAATTCTGCCCATCGGCATCTACTTTAAGATGAAAAGGCTGTGGATTGTTGATCGTTTGTGCAGTACTAATGTAGTAAGAAAGCCTTCCGAAAACTTCTTTTGTATCAGGATTAATGTTCTCAGAAGCCTGAGTGATTAAGCCGATTCCCCAGAAATTCAAGAAATACTCATCATTTGATCGACCTACATCAATAAGGGAACGGTTATTTTCTAAAAGCTGATCAACAGCTAGGAGTGGATTCTGGTTGATTCCGATTGCTCTAGAGAAGTCATTGCAAGTTCCTCCAGGAATAATACCGAAAACAGGACGCTTCTCTCTTTGGCAAATCGCATTTGCTAATTCATTTATGGTCCCATCCCCACCAGCCCCAACGAGAATGTCTACTTCGTCGCCTAGCTCTGCGACTAATTCAGCACCATGTCCTTTGTATTCAGTTTTATAAAGGGAAACCTGATCATAGTTTTCTCGTAACCTTTCTTGGATCGTATCAATTTGATTGACCATTTTAACATTTCCAGCTTTGGGATTTAAGATAATGGCTACACGTGTCAAGATAATGACTCCTTTCGTATAATCTCCCTTTCTTATTCCCTTATATTCAGTGAAGTACACACGGATAGTAGAATTCGAAAAAAGTTGATTTCGAATTCAATTGGCTGAACACCTCCACATAGTACCTATCGCAATTGGTTGAGAGACTGGACTGATTGACATTGGACTCATTTCTCATGACAATTCACTTCTTAGGGAATTATACTAGTTGGAGGATACATATTTTGACGAGTAGGAGCTTGCAAATGAAGAATATTTTAAGAATTTTCAAGAAAGATTGGAAGGGAATTGGATCGAATTGGGTAGCTGCAATTCTATTAGGCGGTCTCATTATTCTACCTTCTCTTTATGCTTGGTTTAATATTGGAGCATCATGGGATCCTTATAGTCAAACGGATCAGCTTCCGGTTGGCATTGTCAATGAAGACAAGGGGGCAACCATTCGGGATAAGGAGATTGATGCAGGTGGAGAGTTAACGAAGGAATTGAAAGATAATGACAGTCTTGAGTGGCATTTCTCAAATCGAGAAGCTGCGATGGATAAGCTTGAGTATGGGGACTATTTTGCAGTGATCGTCATTCCAGAAGACTTTTCAGAGAAGCTTGGGACAGTTATTAATGATGAACCTGAGAAAGCGGAAGTAGAGTACTATGTAAACGAAAAAGTAAATGCGATCGCACCAAAGATCACTGAAAAAGGTGCGAGCGTCATTGTAGATCAAATTACAAGTAACTTTGTATCGGTTGTAAATGGGACGATCTTTGATGTATTTAATGATTTAGGAGTAGAATTTGAAAAGGACTTATCAGACATAAAACAATTTGAGGAATATGTCTTCAAACTAGAAGAGAACCTTCCAGAGATCAATCGTTTGATTTCCGATGCTCTATCTGACTCGAGAGATGCTGAAAATGTGATAAATAAAGTTCAAGGACTTCTTCCGGAAGCTCAGCAAATTACGAGTGAAGGCATTAGCACGATTGATGAAACCACACAATTTTTAAATGAGTCAGAAGATCGATTGAATAAGCTTGCACCCCAAGTAGAGGAAGATTTAACTAAAGCTCAACAAACAGCTGAGGACGTAAATAAGTTCTTATCGGATTTAAAATCGCCAGATATTGATTTATCCTCAGTAGAAGAAATAAGAAATCAGATAAATCAACAAGTAGATGACTCTGTTCAGCGTATTGATGATGTTCAGGGCGTATTGAAGCAAGTACAGGAAGCTAGCGATAATAACGAGAATGTGGAGTCGCAGGAAGAAGGAGAAGAATCTCGTCAACAGAGAGCACAGGAGCCTTCCGCTAACTCGCAGCAGCAAGAGGTTATCGATGAGGCAATTGCTGATCTTGATCAAGTTAAAGAACAGTTACAGACCATTAAAGCAGATAGTGGTGAAATTGGATCTACTTTAGCTGATAAGCAAGAAGAAATAGATGATATTTTAACAACTCTTCAGGAAAAATCCGGAGAAACAGCTGATCGAATCGATTCATTCTTAAAAGAGTACAAGGAAGACATTGAGCCTCGTGTTCTTGCTGAAGTGGCAAGTGCGAAAAAGACGTTATCGAATGCTCGATCGACGTTAAAAGAGGCGCAAACCACCATCCCTGAAGTGGAACGAATTCTTTCAAGTACTGAAGAGAATATAGGGGAAGGTCAAGATATTTTAGCATACATGTTAAATGAATATCCTTACGTAAATGATAAAGTGAACCAGCTTGCGGATCGAATCAGAGAGATTCAAGGAGAAACAGATATTAACGAGATCATTGATTTACTGAAGAATGATCCTATGGCAGAGCAAAGCTTTTTCGCAGAACCTATTGTGTTAAGTAAAAATTCACTCTTCCCGATTCAAAATTACGGTACAGGTATGACACCGTTCTATACTGTTCTATCATTATGGGTAGGGGCACTTCTTCTTGTTTCATTACTTACCACTGAAGCCACTGGTTTTGAAGAAGCGTCGAATCGCCAAGTGTATTTCGGAAAATTATTGACGTTTATTAGCATTGGTTTCCTTCAAACACTTGTTGTAACGTCAGGAGATCTCTTTATTCTAAATGTAGATATCGTAAATCCTGTTCTTTTTGTACTATTTGGACTCGTGATTAGCTTTGTGTTCATGTTAATGGTTTATACTCTAGTTGCTGTATTTGGGGATGTAGGTAAAGCGATGGCTATTGTCTTTCTTGTTCTTCAAATTGCTGGGTCAGGTGGAACGTATCCAGTTGCTTTGCTACCAGAGTTCTTTCAAGCAATCCATCCTTATTTACCATTTTCGTACGCAGTAGATTTAATGAGAGAAGCAGTAGGAGGAATTGTATGGGCACGAGCAAAAGAAGATTTATTCTTTTTGGGAATTTTTTCTGTTGTGTTCCTTCTCATAGGAGCGGTACTTAAGGAAGTTATCATTAAAAAGACGAAGTATTTAATGAAAAAGTCCAGAGAATCAGGGTTATTTCATTAATATCCTCTTTGAAGAAAAAGCAGCCTGTCAACTGACAGGCTGCTTTTTCTCACTCTGCTTCTTCTTTTGGAAGGCTTTCTTCGTTAATTTCTTCTTTAAACGCATACGTAAATGTTAGAGCAACGAGTACCCCACCGCCAATCAGGTTACCGATACTTGCTGGAACAAGATTAAAGAACAGGAATTCCATCCAAGAGTATTCCGAGCCATGAATAAAGGATGTGCTGAAATAACCCATGTTGGCTACACTATGCTGGAAATTTCCTGCCACAAATATAATGACAGGAAGTGTAGTAGCAAGAACTTTACCTGTTAAATCACGAGCTGCGGTAGCAAGAAACGCAGCCATTCCAATAAGCCAGTTCGCAATAATACCTGAGAGAAGAATTTGAAACCACCCTACCGTTCCATGAGATAGGAATTTCATTTTGTGCTCTGTATATGTAGCTAATTCGCTATAGAATTCAGGGGATAATGATCCTGATGCAACGACAAGAGCACCTACCAGCAGGGCACCTAGTAAGTTACCAAAATAACAAACTATCCAAAACTTCATAATATTCTTAGGAACCCAAAATCTTCTTTGGAGGATGTACGTAGGAAGGAGTACGTTAACTTCAGTAAAAAGAATGGCTCCCGAAATAAAAACAATCGCGTATCCTGTTACAAATCCTATTCCTGAAAGAAGATTACTAACACCTTCCGTTTCAACTCCCATAGCAATTAGAACAGAGAAAATAGCTCCGAACGTAACAAATGCCCCAGCTAGGATCGATAAAATAAACTGCCGATTCAGTGGTCTGGCGCTATGAGACTCCCCTTTTGCGATAAATGTTTCAACAATTTGGGCCGGAAAATAAAATTGTCTTTCAGGATATTTTACTTGTTTGTCTTTTTTGTTAGAATTCGCCACAATAAATCTCCTATCTATTTCTTGTCCTATTATTTTCGTTCTTGTTTTTTGGACTAAACTGACGAATGTGCTTTTACTTTGCCATTAATATAAAAAAATCCAGATTTGCTGTCAACAAGTTAGATTTCCTGGGAAATCAACTCAAAGTTTGTCTGAAATAAGCGAGGTGAATGGTCACCTCGCTTTCATTAAAATTTCCAGTATCCCGTTTTCCCATAGTGCGTATGAAGGTCTTCTTCGAAACGGCGAGTAATGGGTTCGTTTAGACGGAATTCTGGTGATTGACGAACTTCTTCTTTTTTTATATTTACAACTACCGATCGATCTTGCCAATGAATGTCATGAATCCATTTTGTAGAAAGCAGTACTTCTTTTCCGGAAAACCAGTTTTTAGTATCGACAATGATATATCGAAGCTGCCATGATTCTTCATCAAAAATGAAATCTTTAACATGACCAATTTCACCGTCAGTCGCCTGAATGTGGTATCCAGCTACTTCATTAGTACTTCGCAAGTGATTTTCTTCGTCTTGTTTAGAATGATGCAAAGTTGAATCAGCATCAGGTAAATCATCAGCCATAAACGGTCTTGGATACATCCCGTTACCCCAGGCGTTAGTTCCTACCCAATAATAAGGCCAGCTAAAATGGCGGTTCAGTTCCATTTCGTGTTTTCTAGAAATAGGTTGATCGGTATCAATATCAGGGCTTTCACTTACTTCTTCAGATGTAAGCGAAACTGAAATAGCTTCATTCTCATGATTCAATTGCTCGATTGAAATCGGAGAAATCAATACCTTTCGACCAGGTAACCATTTGTGTGTATCGACAACAAGATACCTTATAGTCCAATGTTCATCATCGAAATAGAGCTCTTTTAAGACGCCTTTTTGGCCATCTTTTGTATCGATCGTGTATTTATTCACTTCACTCTCGCTTACTAACATGAGGCTCACTCCTATATGAATAATTCACTTAAGCTAAAAACTACCCGACCACGTTAAGAATTAAACCGAATCTGTTTTTTCGACTTGATAAGTTTTAAGATATGGCTTTCCTGAAAAGATCGTTTTTGGAAGTCCTTTACTTGTGTTACGATTTTTGTGCGCTGTTTGATAAGCTTCAGAAGTTTGCCAATTCTTGAAGTCCTTCTCAGTATTCCAGAATGTGGCGACGATATATGGATCGTTATGAACTGGACGTAAAATTCGAATTCCTTGACACCCGGGTTCATTTTCCACTTTCCCAGCGCGGTTTTTAAACCTATCTTCAAATATCGCCCGTTCACTTTCCTCAACAGGAATATGGTTTAAAACAACAAAACCAGGATCAGTTACCTCGCCTTTTTCGTCCATTAATTCGTATTTCTTAGCGTTTTTGAAAAAAGTTTCGGAAGACGTTTCGTGATAAAGTGCAGCACCATCAGAATTAGAAAAAAGCTTTACATTTTCTCCGTCATGATCTTCTTTTACCTTTGATAAATAGTCGTAAGTTCCATATGTAACGTAAACGTTCATCTTATTCATCCTTTCAATGAAGTGATCAGGGAGAATTGCCTGATACTTTACCCTTATTTGGCAAAAACTAAACAGAATCGTCATTGTATATAGTACAAATATAACATTATTTCATGTAAGCTTAGCTGTAATTAAGTTAATAAGGGAGTGCCTCATAGAATGAAAAAACTCGGCATAGGCTTAATCGCAACATTAGCTGTATTCCTCATTGGGTTATTAGGGTATTTGGGGATATTACTTGCTGGAAACTATGTCATCGACGAAAAAAAGCTTGTGATGAATTCAGCTACCCAACTTGTAGATGAAGATGGGGAAATTATTACGAAACTCTATTTTGAAAACCGTGAGCCGGTCTCAATAGATGATATTCCAGACCATGTTCAGGAAGCTTTCGTTGCAACAGAAGATAGCCGATTCTACGATCATCATGGTCTTGATGTAAAAGCAATTGGCCGAGCGCTTTATCGTGATATTCTTGCTGGAAAAAAAGTAGAAGGCGGAAGTACGATTACACAGCAATTAGCGAAGAATGTTTTTCTAACTAATGACAAATCTTGGTTGAGGAAAACGAAGGAAGCTGTTATCGCAATTAATTTAGAACGTAATTACAGTAAAAAGAAGATATTAGAAATGTATTTAAACCAGATTTATTTTGGACATGGTGCTTATGGCATACAGTCAGCTTCGATGTTGTTTTTTAATAAACCAGTCTCAGAGTTAAGTGTTGAAGAAGGTGCCATGTTAGCTGGGCTTCCGAAAGCACCTTCAAATTATTCACCAATTAATCATCCTGAAGAGAGTAAAGAGCGTAGAGATTTAGTGCTATCTTTAATGGAGAAACAGGATTATTTAACACCAAAAGAAGCGGTTCGACTTCAAGGAAAGACGCTATCTCTTGATGTGGCAGAAGTAACAAAGGAAGCAGCTTTCCTTACGTACATTGATATGACGCTTCAAGAAGCGAAGACTCGATTTAATCTTTCGAATGAAGAAGTATTACGTGGTGGATATAAGATCGTAGTTCCAATGGATAAAGATTTGCAGAAAGCAGCTTATGAACAATTTCAAAACGGAAAGCTTTTCCCAGGAAGTGATCCTAACAATCCGCCTCAAGGGGCTCTCTCGATGATGGATGCAAAGAGTGGTGGAGTAGTAGCGGTTCAGGGAGGTCGTGATTATGTTCAGAAGGGTCTTAACCACGTGACCTCAAAGAGGCAGCCTGGATCTGCATTCAAGCCTATAGCCGTATATGGGCCAGCAATTGAGAAAAAGGAATACAGTCCTTACACATTATTAAAGGACGAAAAGACTGACTACGATGGGTACTCTCCATCTAACTATAATAACCAATACGCTGGTCAACTCTCTCTTTATGATGCTGTCAGAGTATCTGCTAACGCACCTGCAGTTTGGTTATTAAATGAGATTGGAATTTCATATTCAAAATCTTTTCTTGAAAAAAGTGGCCTTTCAATTGAAGATAATGATTTAAAAATCGCTCTTGGAGGGATTGATAAAGGCGTTTCTCCCTTTGAAATGATGGAAGCCTATCGTCCGTTTGCTCAAGAAGGAAAGCATGTCGATCCCTATTTTATTAGTAAGTTATACAATAATGACGGCAAGGTAGTAGGTGAAGCAAAACAAGAGGAAGAGAAAGTATACTCCAAACAAACGGCATGGTATATGACAAGAATACTCGAAGGTGTCGTTAAGAATGGTACCGCCACAAGTGGAGAAGCAGATGTTGCTATCGCTGGTAAGACTGGAACAACTTCGTATGAGGGAGTATCGGGTGGTTCGCGTGATGCCTGGTTTGTCGGTTTCACACCAGATTTGGTGGGTGCAGTATGGATGGGGTATGACCGGACAACGGAATCACAGTATCTGACGGGTGGAAGTGAATATCCGGTTCAACTTTTTAAAAAGGTGGTAAATACTTCAATCGATGAGAATAGTACTAAGGAATTTAGTAAGCCTTCAGGATTGAAAGATATGGAAAAACCTATTACCCTGCCAAAAGTGAATGATTTGAAGGCAGATTTTGATTTCCTTTATGGTCTTCCCGCCGTCAAATTGAATTGGACAGCATCCTCTGATGATCGTATTGTTTATCACATCTATGAAATAAAAGATGGGGAGAGAAAAAAGATAGCTGAAGTTGAAGGAAAAGGGGAATATACAAGAAACTCGATCTCATTCTTTGGATCTGTATCTTATCAAGTAGTTCCTTATAATCCGTTAACAGAGCAAGAAGGAGAGGCATCTAATGAAGCTTCCGTCAGTTTGTTTGATAGGTTTAAAGGTAATGAAGAAGAGAAAGAAGATAAAAAGATAGAGGAAAAACAGGTAAATGAGTGAGGATTTTCACTTAAACGATCGGTTACTTATGGTAAAGTAGACGATGTAAACGGCTTCAAAGTTGGACGATTTTATGACTTTTTTCTTCAATATCTGTACACTGAAGCTTACGATCGCTATAGTATGTAAGGATGTAAAAAAGTACGTTTTGCAATTAGAAAGGTGGACAAGCATGAATAAAGCATCATTTAATGATCAATTTCTTCGGGCATGCCGAGGAGAAGCGACAGATCATACACCTGTCTGGTATATGAGACAAGCAGGTCGATACCAGGCTGAATATAGAAAAATTAGAGAAAAATATTCATTTCATGAAATGAACCTAAACCCAGAAGTAGCGGCTGAAGTGACGCGATTTGCCGTTGAACAGCTTGGTGTTGATTCAGCTATACTATTTGCAGATATTATGACGCCACTTCCATCTATCGGTGTGGATGTAGAAATTAAATCAGGTGTAGGCCCTGTTATCGATAATCCCATTAAGAGTAGATCTGATATTGATCGACTAGGTGAACTTGATCCACTGAAAGATATTCCTTATGTAATGGAAACTATTAAGATGCTACGGGAGCAATTGTCTGTTCCTTTAATTGGATTTAGCGGAGCGCCGTTTACTGTTGCAAGCTATATGATTGAAGGTGGACCCTCTAAGAATTATCATAAAACTAAAGCATTCATGTATTCTGATCCAGAAGGATGGTTTCAGCTAATGAATAAGCTTGGGGATATGACAATTGCTTATCTTACAGCTCAAGTAAAAGCGGGTGCTCAAGCTATCCAGTTATTTGATTCATGGGTTGGTGCGTTAAATGATATGGATTATCGGACGTATATTGCTCCTGTTATGAATCGCATTTTCTCTGCTTTAAAAGAACTGAATGTCCCACTGTTAATGTTTGGCGTTGGAGCGAGTCATCTTATTCAGGAATGGAACAAGCTCCCTGTTGATGTAATTGGAATAGACTGGAGAATTTCAATTAAGAAGGCGAGAGAAGTTGAGGGGATTAAAAAGCCGCTCATGGGGAATCTCGAGCCTGCACTTCTACTTGCACCGTGGGAAGTCATTGAACAAAGAACAAAAGAAATTCTTGATCAGGGGATGGAGACGCCAGGATTTATCTTTAATCTAGGTCATGGGGTGTTCCCACAAGTTCAAGTTGAGACATTGCAGCGTTTAACGAATTTTGTACACGAATATACGCGTAAGAACAGTTAATGGAAATGGGGGAGGTATGGCATGAAGCGAACCATTGGCCTTTTAGTTATGGCTTACGGTACACCGCGAAGTGAAGCAGAAATTGAACCATACTACACACATATACGTCGGGGGAAGCGACCTACAGAAGAAATGTTGGAGGATTTGATTGAACGGTATGAAGCGATTGGTGGTATATCTCCCTTATCGGATATAACAACAAAACAGGCTCAAAAGCTAGAGGATCGTATGAATGAAGAATTTGGCGAAGAGGTAGAGTTTAAGAGCTATCTTGGCTTGAAGCATATTGAACCTTTTGTAGAAGATGCCGTTCGGAATATGCAGAAAGATGGGATTGAGGAAGCCGTTAGTCTTGTTCTTGCTCCGCATTACTCTACATTAAGTGTAAAGACCTATAATGAACGAGCGAGAGCTGAAGCAGATAAACGGGGCTTCCCCAATATCTATGCGATCGACCAGTGGTACAACGAGCCTAAGTTCATCCAATATTGGGTGAATCAATTACAATCGTGTTTAAGTCAGATTGATGCTAAGGAAAAAAAGAAAACCATTGTTATATTCTCTGCTCACAGTTTGCCTGAGAGAATCTTGCAGAACGGGGATCCTTATCCTGGCCAGCTAGAAGAAACGGCAAAGCATATTGCTGAAAGAGCTGGGATAGAACATTATGCCATTGGCTGGCAGAGCGAGGGCAATACGCCAGATCCGTGGATTGGGCCAGATATTCAAGATTTAACTCGAGACTTATTTGAGCAAGAAGGTTACACAGGATTTATTTACTGTCCTGTAGGATTTGTCGCTGATCATCTCGAGGTGCTATATGACAATGATTACGAATGTCAACAAATGACCAATGAACTTGGTGCAGCCTATCATCGTCCGGAAATGCCCAATGCAACGGATGAATTTATAGAGATATTAGCCACAGTTGTAAAGCATGAACTAATAAAAAAGAAGATGATACAGTATGAGTAAACAAACAAAAAAAATCGTGATTATCGGAGGCGGGATTACTGGATTAACCGCCGCCTATTACCTTCAAAAAGAGATGAGGAACGAAAATCGATCCTATGAAATCACGTTACTTGAAGGCAAAGATCGTTTAGGTGGAAAGATTCAAACGGATACGACAAATGGCTTTGTGATTGAACGTGGTCCTGACTCCTTTCTTGCTAGAAAGGAAAGCGCAGCACGTCTTGTGAATGAAGTGGGAATGGGAGATCAACTTGTTCCGAATTCCACTGGACAGGCCTTCGTATTAAATAATGACCAGCTCTATCCGATTCCAGGTGGAGCAGTAATGGGAATCCCAACGGAGCTTTCTCCATTTATCTCGACAAAGCTATTTAGCTTAAAAGGGAAAGCTAGAGCAGCAGGAGATTTAGTTCTTCCGAGGAGAGAACAGGGAGAGGGAGATCAGTCACTTGGACTATTCTTTCGAAGAAGACTTGGGAATGAGGTTGTTGAGAATTTAATCGAACCTTTACTGTCAGGTATTTATGCAGGAGATATCGATAAACTCAGCCTTATGTCAACTTTCCCTCAATTCTCAGAAGTGGAAAGAAAGTACCGTAGTTTAATTCTAGGGATGAAGAAGACGACACCACCTTCTCGCCGAAGCACTGGTAAGAAAAAGCCGGCTTTTCTTACGGTCAAATCAGGTTTACAGTCATTTGTTATGGGGATTGAAAGATGTTTAACAGACGTTAACATTAGAAAAAATGTTAACGTGGATCGATTAAAGCAAAATGAGGCCGATGGATCTTACACGCTTAAGACAACAAACGGCGAGGAGTTATCGGCTGATTCTGTTATCATCACGACCCCGCATCAGCAGGTACATCATATGTTACGAGACCATCAGGAAGTAGCTCCACTAAAGGAAATGCCTTCCACAACGGTTGCAACAGTTGCAATGGCTTTCCCTGAAGAAGCCATAAAAAAGGCAATGGACGGAACAGGATTTGTTGTATCTAGAAACGCTGATTATACGATTACCGCCTGTACCTGGACACATCGTAAGTGGCAACATTCTGCACCAAAAGGAAAAGTACTTCTTCGTTGTTATGTAGGTCGAGCAGGTAATGATGGAATTGTTGAGAAAAGTGATGAAGAAATCGTTCAGACAGTATTAAACGATCTGAATCAAATTATGGAAATTGAAGGCCACCCTGAGTTTTACCGAATTACGAGATGGAGACAATCTATGCCGCAATATGAGGTTGGCCACCGTAATAGAATTGAAACCGTCATTTCAGGAATTGAAAAGAAAATGCCGGGCGTTTTTCTAGCTGGAGCTTCATACAATGGAGTAGGTCTCCCGGACTGTATTGATCAGGGGGAGGCAGCTGTAGCCTCAGTTCAAAATTTCTTCAAATAATAAGGAAGGTTCACCGAATGCGGTGAACCTTTTTTATATTTCTATTCGCTATAATTTACTTAAAGGAGTGGATTTTGTAGAGATTAACAAATGTTATACTGGAACTATTATCTATTTTTGTTAGTGTAGAAGAAACTCTAATGGTAGAATGTAAATGGCAACAATTAGTAATAAAGGAGTACGAATCATGTCGGAAATGGCAAGGCCCTTACTTATTAATATTTCAATGCTCTTTTCAGTCTTATTTCTCTGGAATATGGTCATGCCATTTACAAGAGCAAGCTCGATTAACCTGAAAGAGAAAATAATTTATGGAGTGATCAGTTCCTTGATGGCTCTGCTTTGTATGCTCTTTCCGTTAGAAAAATTCGGAGATACAGTATTTGATTTAAGAGTTGTTCCTCTTATTCTTGTAACATTATACGGTGGCAAACTGCCTGGTCTCATTTGTATGATCACGATTTCTGTAACACGAACTTGGATGGGTGGAGAAAATGCTTGGGTTGGAGTTCTTATTGCGATTGTTGGGTTTCTCATTGCAATTGGATTTATGAACTACTTTCAAAGATCAATCCGAAAGTGGAAAGGGATTATTTTCACAGGAATTCTATTTATCATTTCGTATATTGCCATCATTCTTATTTTCTTAGAACCGTTAAAAACCTATTTTTATCCGATCTATTTCACGTCATTTGCAATCGCCTATTTCATTATTTTCTATTTAACTGAACGACTTGTATTAATAAATATTCAACTTCAAGAAACGGTTTATCTTGAGAAACTATCAGTTGCGGGAAAAATGGCTGCTGCTATCGCTCATGAAATACGGAATCCGCTTACGACTGTTAAAGGTCTTCTGCAGTTTATTTCGGCTGATACAGCGGACACCAAAGTTCAAAATTATGCCCCATTGATGCTGGAAGAAATCGAGCGGACGAATAAAATCATTACAGATTATTTGATGCTTATCAAACCTTCAAAAAGTGACTGTGAACAAGTAGATTTGAATAAAATTGTCAGAGATACAGTTGCATTAACGGAAGTATTAGCCTCGTATTACGCGGTTAAGATTCAATATGATGAAAAGGGCGAATTTCATATATGGGGTAATTCCCAAGAATTAAAACAATGTTTAATAAACGTTATAAAAAATGCAATTGAATCAATTGAAGGAGAAGGATTGATTCATGTTGCTTTGCAATACGGAACAAAAAGAGGTACGGTAGATATCGTTATTCGTGATAATGGAGCCGGGATGAGCAAGGAAGAGCTTGAAAAGATCGGACTTCCATTTTATACAACAAAATCGAAAGGAACTGGCTTAGGTACAATGATCACGAACCGGCTAATTCGAAATATTGGTGGAAGAGTGAATTACACAAGTTTACTAGGCGAAGGAACGACGGTTACAATAACACTACCAACCACAAAGCAATAGGGGGATAATGATGACGTTCGATCGAAGAAAAAGCATTTTAGAAGCAGCAGAAAAATCTTTTTCCATGTTTGGTTATAAAGCAACGACAATGGATCAAGTCGCTAAAATTGCGAATGTAGGAAAAGGAACCATATATACCTTTTTTAAAAATAAAGAAGAGCTATTCAATGAAATTGTAAGAGGTATGGTGTTGGAGTTGAAGGGGCTTGCTCAAGATTCCATTCATAGAGAGGAGTCCTTTTTTGTCAATCTTCATCGTGCTCTTTATAGTGTGCTGGAACATCGGAAGGAGCATAAATTAGCTATAAAGCTATCTCAAGAAGTGCGTGAGATTGGAACGCCTGCAGCAATGGACGCCCTTGATCTTGTTGAGAAAGCCATTCTTTCTTTTCTAGAACAAGAAATCGAGAGAGGTATTTCTGATGGTGAAGTGAAGAAGTGTGATCCTTCTCTTACAGCATTTCTTATGTTTAAAATGTATATTGCACTCATTTTTGACTGGGAAAAAACTCATTCTTCATTTACGAAAGAAGAAATTGCAAATCACCTGGAATTTTATATGATGAGCGGGATTAAATTGAAGTAGCAGTATCCAAAGAAAGTGGAATACTGCTATTGCTATTCTAACGAAACGGTGTTATATTACTTTTTGTAGCAAAAAATGACCATAATTAAAAAATGGTCAATCGAGGCGTTTTTATAAAAAGAACATTGCTTTTTTTTGGTTTAAAATGACCAATTGAGAAATTTGGTCAAACAGACAGGAGGACAAAAATGAAAAAATCATCTCGGCTATTTCGGTCAGAATGGTCGTCATTGTTAAAAAATAAAAAAATCTTAATTCCCGTTATTGCGGTGTTGTTTATTCCAGTAATGTATAGTGGAATGTTTTTGTGGGCATTCTGGGATCCTTATGAAAATTTAGATCAAATTCCCGTAGCTGTTGTTAATAGTGACAGTGGGGCAGATTTCGAAGGGGAACATCTTGAAATCGGTAATGAATTAGTAGATAAACTGAAAGATGAACCGGAATTCAAGTGGGATTTCGTAGATGAAGAAGAAGCGAACAAAGGGCTTGAAGATCAAACTTATTATATGAAAATTCAAATTCCCGAGAACTTCTCTCAGAAATCGACAACTGTTCTTGATGAACACCCGGATAAACTAAACCTTGAATATGTTCCCAATGAAAGCTTTAACTTTCTAGCTGGACAGATCGGTGGAACGGCTGTTAGTGAAATTAAATCTCAAATTGCTGAGAACATCACTGAAAATTACAGTGAGCTTGTCTTTGATAAGTTCAGTGAAATAGCTGATGGTTTATCGGAAGCAACAGATGGTGCAGGTGAGCTTGCTGATGGCTCTTCCGAATTAAAAGACGGTACACAGCAGTTGAAAGACAACTTAGCCTCTCTCAATGAAGGGTCAATTGAGTTAACCAACGGCATTAGTAGTGCAGAAAGCGGGTCCATTGATCTTGCAAATGGCATTAGTAAGGTAAATAAAGGTACAACCGATTTATTAAACGGTTTAAAAGAAAAACAACCAGAAGTTAGTGAGCTAGCTGATGGAGCTTCAAGAGTAAGTAATGGGCTTGGAGAACTTAGTACTAAAATGGGTGAATTTAAAGTTGGCCAAGAAGAACTTCTATCTGGTGTTAAAGAAAGCCGCGCTGGAACGAAGCAGTTAATGGCTGGATTAGATCAATCTGTTGCAGAATTAGAAAATAGTTCATTACCAGAAGTTGATACAGAAGGATTAAAACAGTCACTAACGAGTGGAGTAACGAATGCAACTGCGGTACCTAAAGAACTGCAAGGCGTAATTGAATCAATTCAAGCAAGTGATCAATATACGGATGAGCAGAAGCAGGCGCTAATTAGCCAGCTTCAACCGATTGCTGAGAAATCTGGTTCAGCGGCGAAGTCAGTTGGAGAAGTAGCAACGACATTTGCTAACGCTTCAGATAAACTTTCAGGTGTATCTTCTAAGATGAATGCTCTATTAGAAGGACAAAGGAAACTTGCTCAAGGTGCTAGTGGTCTTTATGAAGGACAAGGAAAACTAGAAGATGGACTCAGTGATCTTGGTGATGGCATTAATCAAGCAGAGTCTGGAATTGCTCAGCTTCAAGATGGAGCAATGCGGGTTGCAGATGGTAACGATACTGTAGCGACTGGTTGGAACAGCATGATTGATAATGTTGGCACAATTAACTCAGGAATGAATGGACTATCTAGTGGTTCACAAGAGCTTGTGAGTGGGCTATCAGAACTAGAAGGTGGTTCGTCTGATTTATCATCCGGTGCAGGTCAATTAGCGGATGGATCTAAAGATCTTGACAGCGGGGCACAGAAACTCACAGATGGTACAACAGAGCTTCGTGATAAACTTGGCGAAGCGGCTGAGGAAACTTCTAATACAAATGCTGATGATGAAACGTACAATATGTTTGCTGATCCAGTAAATGTAGATACAGAAGCCGTCTCATCTGTACCAAACTATGGAACAGGTTTTGCGCCATACTTCCTTTCACTTGGTCTATTTGTAGGAGCGCTACTTATGTCCATTGTGTTCCCACTTCGTGATCCGGCTGGAAGCCCACGTACAGCAATTGGATGGTTTATGAGCAAATATGGCATTCTACTATCTGTTGGAGTGATTCAGGCGCTTGTGTCGGATGCGCTTCTATTATACGGATTGCAAATAGAAGTACAGAGTATTCCATTATTCCTACTCTTCTCTATTGTATCCAGTCTCGCTTATATGGCGTTGATTCAGTTCTTTGTTACAACGTTAGGAGATCCAGGGCGATTTGTAGCGATCATTGTTTTGATCTTACAATTAACAACAAGTGCAGGTACATTCCCGCTTGAGTTAATTCCAGAAGGACTACAAATCTTTAACACATGGTTGCCAATGACGTATACAGTTTCTGGTTTGAAAGCCGTCATTTCAAGTGGTGATTTTGATTTCATGTGGCAAAATGTATATGTTCTCTTAGGATTTATTGCGATCTTTGCTATTGGAACCATTACCTTCTTCTTTGTAGAATTGAAAAAGCGTAAAAAGCATGGCTTGGAACCAGCTATGAATGAATAATGAAACAAGGAGGCTGTCTCTATCATTTGATAGAGACGGCCTCTTTTCTTTTGATAAATGAATGGAAAAACGATACAGTAATAGTAAGAAAGTTGTGATGAAGCGCCATTGAGGGTTTCATATTAGGTTATGGAAGGGTAAGTATTATGAAGTTATGGATTTTTCGGGAGGCAGGAGAGGCGATAGAATGATTACTTTCGAGCATATTAGTAAGAAATTTGCTGATGGTACTGAAGCACTAAAGGATATTAATTTACATATTGAAAAGGGCGAGTTATTAACGCTCATTGGTCCAAGCGGCTGTGGAAAAACGACTACAATGAAGATGATTAATCGATTAATAGAGCCAAGTGGTGGACAAATTTATATTGATGGAAAACCAATATCGGATCAGGACCCGGTTGAACTAAGAAGAAGCATTGGATATGTCATTCAACAAATTGGACTTTTGCCACATATGACAATTGCTGAAAATATTGCCTTAATTCCCAAACTGAAAAAATGGGACAAAGATAAAATAGATAAGCGCGTCGATGAAATGCTTAATCTTGTAGGGTTAGAACCTTCTATTTTTCGGTCTCGCTATCCACTAGAATTGAGTGGCGGTCAACAGCAAAGAGTTGGTGTCATTCGTGCACTTGCAGCAGAACCACCAATTATTTTGATGGACGAGCCATTTAGCGCATTAGATCCTATTAGTCGAGAACAGCTTCAGGACGAGCTTGTAAAGCTACAGAAAGAAATTCAGAAAACAATTGTTTTCGTTACGCACGACATGGATGAAGCTATGAAAATCGCCGATCGCATTGCCATTATGAAAGATGGCGAAATACTTCAGCTAGATACGCCGGATCGCTTGCTACGCCACCCTAAGAATGAATTTGTCCGCAATTTCATAGGTGATGAACGAATGGCTAAAGGGCAAGCTCCAACAGCTGTCGATTTAATGATTAGAAAAGTAGCAACTGTGAAAGAAAGTAGAGGTCTTGCAGAAGCGTTCCGTCTAATGAAATCAGAGCGAGTCGATAGCCTGGTTGTAACAGGGCCAGAGCAGGAATATATCGGTGTCGTTACGCTAGAACAGGTTCAAAACCATTATGGTGATGATGGGAAACGAATTGTGGATGTGATTGAAGTGATCGAGTCCATTAATGAGAGCACGCTCTACCCTGAAATAGCGAAACGATTTGCTAAAAATCAGCCGATCAGTATCCCTGTAGTTGAAGATAATAAGCTTACAGGATTAGTTACAAGAAGTAGTATGATGCGAGGGTTAGCAGGACTTGAACAATATGATCAAAGAGAGGAGGGAAGCCTGAATGAATGACGAGAATTTTTTCATTCTATTTATTGAGACGATGCAGAATCGTTGGGATGATATACTAGTAGCACTTCAGGAGCACCTATTCCTTTCGTTCATCTCTATTGTGATTGCCATATTAATATCTGTTCCACTTGGTATTTTTATTTCACGGAGAAAGAAGCTAGCGGAGCCATTCATTGCGGTTGCAGCTATCTTTCAAACAGTACCAAGTTTAGCCCTGTTCGGGTTTCTTATTCCATTTCTAGGGATTGGAAACATAACTGCTATTATTGCTTTAACGGTTTACGCGCTTCTTCCAATCCTCAGAAATACGTACACTGGCATCACTTCCGTAGATCAATCTTCTATTGAAGCTGGAAGAGGGATGGGTATGACGAATATGCAAATTTTGATGAAGATTGAAGTGCCTCTTTCTCTACCGGTTATTATGGCTGGTGTCAGAACAGCTACTGTCCTAACAATCGGAGTTGCAACTCTCGCTACTTTTGTAGGTGCAGGAGGACTTGGCGATATTATATATCGTGGTCTTACCTCGAATAAAGATGAGCTCGTATTAGCTGGTGCACTTCCTGCAACTATTCTGGCTCTTGGATTTGATTTAATTCTAAAATTATTAGAAAATGCGGCAACTCCTAAAGGAGTTAAAGCAAAAAAATAAAGGGAGAGATTCGTTTGAAGAGAATTACCTTACTTTTACTAGGAGTTGTAATGGTTCTTGCTGCATGTGGAGGAGATAGCGGAAGTGAAGAAAGTGATCCGATCGTTATTTCCGGTAAGCCCTGGACTGAGCAATATATCTTACCACACCTTCTTGCGGAGTACATAAAGGCTAACAGTGATTATGAAGTAGAGGTTGATGCAGGTGTTGGTGAAGTAAATATTCTACAACAGGCGCTTATCGATGGTGATATTGACATGTACGTGGAATATACAGGTACAGGTCTTGAAGCGGTACTTAAGGAAAGTGCTGAATCAGATGAGTCAGCTGATGAGATTTTTAAACGCGTGAAAAAAGGATACAAAGATGAATATAATCTTGTTTGGCTTGAACCACTTGGATTTGAGAATGGCTACACGCTTGCTATGACTCAAGACACAAATAAAGAGGTAAATGCAAAAACGTTCTCGGACATTATCCCAGCTTCAGATGATATGGTATTTGGTGGACCACACACGTTCTACGAAAGAGAAGATGGTTACGATGCCCTAGTAGAAGCTTATGGTTTTAATTTCAAAGACGAAGTGAGTCTTGATCCGAATATCATGTACGATGCTTTAAATGAAGGTGAAGTCGATGTGATTCCTGCCTTTACAACTGATGGACGAATTGCTCGTTTTGATCTTGCAACAACTGAAGACGATAAGCAATTCTTCCCACCATATTATGCTGCGCCAATTGTTCGACAGGAAGTTCTTGATTCACATCCTGATCTTGAGAAGGTTGTGAACGAATTTGCTGGAAGTATTTCAGAAGAAGAAATGTCTGAAATGAATGCAAAAGTGGATATGGATGGAGAAGAGCCTGAGGATGTTGCAATGGAATTCTTGAAAGAAAAAGGATTGATTGATTAATAAAAAAAGCGAGATGAGGAATTCCTCATCTCGCTTTTTCATTTATGTTATTCAGCTGGTTTTAAATCTTCAATAGAATCAGCTTTAACGTATGATGGAACAACAAGTCCTGTTTTCGCACCTTCAAGGTTTACTCCAAGACGGTCCATGTTGTCACCATATTCATCTAGAAGGTCAGCGTGTGTAATTGGAAGCCATCCAGCTACCATTGCGTCAGCATCACCTTCAGAAACAGCGATGAACATAGAAGCTGCATCAAGTTGAGTTAATTTAACCTCATAGCCTACGCTCTCAAGAACTTTAGCTACTACGTTCGTACTTGCGATTTCAGAATCCCATGCTACATATGCAAGTGAGATTTCTTCACCGTCTACTTCATCAGCACCTTTAGTCCATTCTTTTACCATGTCGGAATGTTCGTCTACCCAGTTTTGTGCTGCTTCTTCAGGCTTAGCACCTTCCTGTACTTCGACCATAACATCGCCCATGTCTTCTGGAGTCCAGTTGAACTGATCAAGAATTGTATGAGCAGAAGGCTGATCTTCTTT
>NZ_JADFCM010000003.1 GCF_015234585.1 Pseudalkalibacillus hwajinpoensis | reverse complement strand
CTCATCCCGCATTTTCAACATGCGTGGGTTCGGGCCTCCATTCAGTGTTACTGAACTTCACCTGGACATGGGTAGATCACCTGGTTTCGGGTCTACGACCACGTACTATTTCGCCCTATTCAGACTCGCTTTCGCTGCGGCTCCGCCTTCTCAGCTTAACCTTGCACGGGATCGTAACTCGCCGGTTCATTCTACAAAAGGCACGCTGTCACCCATTAACGGGCTCCAACTAGTTGTAGGCACACGGTTTCAGGTTCTTTTTCACTCCCCTTCCGGGGTGCTTTTCACCTTTCCCTCACGGTACTGGTTCACTATCGGTCACTAGAGAGTATTTAGCCTTGGGAGATGGTCCTCCCGGATTCCGACGGGGTTTCACGTGTCCCGCCGTACTCAGGATCCGTCTCGGAGGGCATCGGATTTTGACTACAGGATTGTTACCTTCTCTGATGGACCTTTCCAGGTCGCTTCGTCTATCCGTGCCTTTGTAACTCCAAAGAGACGTCCTACAACCCCAGAGGGCAAGCCCTCTGGTTTGGGCTGATTCCGTTTCGCTCGCCGCTACTCAGGAAATCGCGTTTGCTTTCTCTTCCTCCGGGTAATGAGATGTTTCAGTTCCCCGGGTCTGCCTTCCATTCCCTATGTATTCAGAAATGGATACCATCCTATTAAAGATGGTGGGTTCCCCCATTCGGAAATCTCCGGATCAAAGCGTACTTACAGCTCCCCGAAGCATATCGGTGTTCGTCCCGTCCTTCTTAGGCTTCTAGTGCCAAGGCATCCACCGTGCGCCCTTAGTAGCTTAACCTTCGATTTGTGTGGCGTAAGCCATCACGCATCAGTTATTACTAAGTTATTGCATAAAAATAATTATTGGATGTCGTTGTTTGTGCTATCTAGTTTTCAAGGAACAAGGCTACTACTTGAATCCGCCTAAGCTTCATCACTTCACCTGGTTTGAAAGAATAAATCATTCTTTCAAAACTAAACGAAACGCTCATGTAAGGTTGGTAACGTAAGTTACCTTCGTAATTCTCCATAGAAAGGAGGTGATCCAGCCGCACCTTCCGATACGGCTACCTTGTTACGACTTCACCCCAATCATTTGTCCCACCTTCGGCGGCTGGCTCCATAAAGGTTACCCCACCGACTTCGGGTGTTACAAACTCTCGTGGTGTGACGGGCGGTGTGTACAAGGCCCGGGAACGTATTCACCGCGGCATGCTGATCCGCGATTACTAGCAATTCCGGCTTCATGCAGGCGAGTTGCAGCCTGCAATCCGAACTGAGAACGGCTTTATGGGATTCGCTTCACCTCGCGGTGTTGCTGCCCTTTGTACCGTCCATTGTAGCACGTGTGTAGCCCAGGTCATAAGGGGCATGATGATTTGACGTCATCCCCACCTTCCTCCGGTTTGTCACCGGCAGTCACCTTAGAGTGCCCAACTAAATGCTGGCAACTAAGATCAAGGGTTGCGCTCGTTGCGGGACTTAACCCAACATCTCACGACACGAGCTGACGACAACCATGCACCACCTGTCACTCTGTCCCCCGAAGGGGAACGTCCTGTCTCCAGGATTGTCAGAGGATGTCAAGACCTGGTAAGGTTCTTCGCGTTGCTTCGAATTAAACCACATGCTCCACTGCTTGTGCGGGCCCCCGTCAATTCCTTTGAGTTTCAACCTTGCGGTCGTACTCCCCAGGCGGAGTGCTTAATGTGTTAACTTCAGCACTGAGGGTGGAACCCCCCAACACCTAGCACTCATCGTTTACGGCGTGGACTACCAGGGTATCTAATCCTGTTTGCTCCCCACGCTTTCGCGCCTCAGCGTCAGTTACAGACCAGAGAGCCGCCTTCGCCACTGGTGTTCCTCCACATATCTACGCATTTCACCGCTACACGTGGAATTCCACTCTCCTCTTCTGCACTCAAGTCCTCCAGTTTCCAATGACCCTCCACGGTTGAGCCGTGGGCTTTCACATCAGACTTAAAAGACCGCCTGCGCGCGCTTTACGCCCAATAATTCCGGACAACGCTTGCCACCTACGTATTACCGCGGCTGCTGGCACGTAGTTAGCCGTGGCTTTCTGGTTAGGTACCGTCAAGGTACCACCCTATTCGAACGGTACTTGTTCTTCCCTAACAACAGAGCTTTACGACCCGAAGGCCTTCGTCACTCACGCGGCGTTGCTCCGTCAGACTTTCGTCCATTGCGGAAGATTCCCTACTGCTGCCTCCCGTAGGAGTCTGGGCCGTGTCTCAGTCCCAGTGTGGCCGATCACCCTCTCAGGTCGGCTACGCATCGTCGCCTTGGTAAGCCATTACCTTACCAACTAGCTAATGCGCCGCGGGCCCATCCTGCAGCGTTAGCTCGAAAGCCAACTTTCAACATTGCACCATGCGGTGCGATGTATTACCCGGTATTAGCTCCGGTTTCCCGGAGTTATCCCAGTCTGCAGGGCAGGTTGCCCACGTGTTACTCACCCGTCCGCCGCTAAGATCAGGGAGCAAGCTCCCATCTCTTCGCTCGACTTGCATGTATTAGGCACGCCGCCAGCGTTCGTCCTGAGCCAGGATCAAACTCTCCGATAGAAAGCTTAATCTAGCTTTAAAACAATGTTTTGTTTCCGTAGAAACAACTACTTACATGGCGTTTCGTTCAGTTTTCAAAGATCGATTTAATTCTATTAATCTCGGTGTTGTTCTCCCGAGTGACAACTTCTATCTTACCAGTAACATTCATATAAGTCAATGTCTTTTTTTAAACATTTTTGTATGTGATTTGTATGTAAGATGTTGTTTGTTTTTCGAAGTGACAAGAAACATCTTACCATGTGATAACAATGGCGTCAACCATTTATGGGAATTAATTTTCATCCCCCTTCCTCATCGATGGAAGGGGGCAGTTTTATCCTGTAAGTACTTCTTCTTCAGGGTATCTTATTTTAGAAGTCTTCTTAGAAGCAAAGATGAAGGCAAGCGTCAGGGGACCAAGTTTACCAACCATCATGATTACAATAATTGTTACTTTTCCTATTCCATCTAGGCTGCCTGTTAATCCCATGGAAAGTCCTACTGTTCCAAATGCGGATACAACTTCAAATAAATTAACTAAAAAAGGAGATTCCTGCGTTAGTTCAAGAATAAAAACTCCGAGTATAACAACCCCTGTTGAAATCACAGTTATTGCAAGAGCTTTAATAATGATAGAGAAAGCGAGCGTTTTATGAAAAATGGTTACTTCGTTTTTACCTTTTAAAAAGGTATTAACTGAAAGGAGCATAGCGATGAAGGTAGTAAGCTTAATTCCACCTCCAGTAGAAGCACTTCCAGCCCCTATGAACATAAGACATATAATAAAGAAGAGAGAAGCTTCTTCCATACTACCGATATCTACCGTATTAAAACCTGCTGTTCGAGGAGTTACAGCCTGAAATAATGCAGCCCATCCTTTTCCTGGCCCATTTAGTTGCCCAATTGTAGAAGTGTTATTCCACTCGAGCGTGATAATTACGATAAAAGCAAGTGCATTTATGATGATACTCCCGATTACCATCAACTTCGTATGAAGGGTCCATTCACGAAAATGTTTCTTATTCTTCAGATCGATTAAAACCGTGAAGCCAATTCCACCTAAGATAAACAAGAGAGTAATAACAATATTGATAACGGGATCTCCAACATATGAAGAAAGACTGTCTGACCAAATCGAGAAGCCAGCATTATTATAAGCTGAAATAGAGTGGAAAATTGCGGCGTAAATTCCGCTTCCTACTCCGTATTCAGGTATCCACCTCGCCGAAAGAATAATGGCTCCTATCATTTCTATTATGATCGAAAATAAAAGTAGACTTCGAACGAGCTTAACAATGCCTCCCATTCCTTTTTGATTTAATGCCTGAGTAATTAAGAGTCTTTGAGAAACCCCTATTTTTTTCCCTATTAATAGAAAGATCACAACTGCAAATGACATAATGCCAAGCCCGCCAATTTGAATGAGTAACATGATAACAAGCTGACCAAAAATAGTAAACACACTACCCGTATCCACTACTACTAGACCAGTTACAGTGATAGCAGATATAGCCGTAAACCAGGCATCTAGCCAGCTAACTGAAGTAGTGGTTGCCTGTGGTAGCTTTAGAAGAAACGTTCCGATCGTACTAACAAATAGAAATAGAAGCAACAAAGCTCTAGGCGGATGCAGTAAAACCTTTTTGTATTTCAAGATATACCCCTCTTTCTTCTTTAGGAACAGCAACGCAAACCCCTTGAAATATACTTTCCACATCAAAAGCGTTAAAACGATTCATTTATATAGAAGTAAACAAAAAGAAAAAACACAGGACATCTGTGTTTGACACGAAGATATAGCTCATTAAAATTCTTTTTTTACCACAGCCTGATGTTATTCTTAATCCCTATGCTATCGACACAATAAAGGATTTCTCAATATGATTGAAATAATAATACATCCAGACTACCCACAAGTAAAGAAAATCATTTAGCGTCGATCTACTCAAAGTAAAGATGTTGGTGAAGCTTACATCCATCATTAAAGAGAGACTGGCAGTATGGACAAATTGAGTTTGAAGAAATGTACTCTTGTATCGTTAGTTCTGACTTGCAATTCCCACAATGTACAGCTTTTTCATCAAATTCGTGTTTGGGCCACTTTATAACAGCATGATCCGTTGTTTCTTCATGACAATAGATACATGGATAATATGTACCACAACATTTGAATTTAATCGCAATAATGTCCCGTTTACTATAGTAATGTTGGCATCTAGTTTCATCATCTACAACTTTACCTTTTATAACAATCTCTTCAGATCCCATTTTATATCCCTCTCTAATTCCATCTTTCTATTACGTATCATTCTATCATTATCTTCCATTGTCTAGAAAAATGATTAATTAACTGATAGATCATTTTTAATCACATGGTCGGTCATGCAAATTTTGCAAAAAGAAAAACCTTTTTTGTCTCTGACATTCGCAGTCATTTGTATAAGTTCATCAAGATTACTTGAACAAATCTTTTCAACTTTCGTTCGCACACCCGCGTCTTTTTGTCGCCATAACGTTCGACATGTGGCGATATGAATTTTATTATAATCAGGATCGCTCCCTTTAAAATGATTAAATACATATCCTTCTGGATTAGCACGATACCAGTTTAAATAACGTTCTTCATTTTCTTTGAAAATACCGATCATAGTCTAGCCTCCCACTTATTTATCACTAGACCATTTTCGTCGTTACACTCGCTCCCCCTCTTTACAATTTATTACAGATGTCAGTCTTTTTTTAACTAAATGTAATTTATTTTCCGAAGAAGGCTTTTTACTAATCGGGTAACAAATAAAGATCGTAATATTCGACATACAAAGAGTGAGATGAATATCAATTTTTCATCTAACCTTCTTATAATAGTTTGATTCGTACTTATAGAAATTTAAAAGGCTCCGCTCTTATGCGGAACCTTTCGCTTTAGTGATGGAAAATGGGCTTACTCTGGTGTGTTTTAATATTCTTCTTTAAATAAGGAACAACCCAACGGTCAAACCCGATTTTAGCTGCATTGTAACCAGCAATGAGTAATAACATTCCAAGAATGACCATCATTGGATTTGTACTTGTTGTGCCACTAAACAGGAAGGCAAAATTCATGATCACTCCCATAAGAGCGGCAAGTGTTGTAAATGTTCCAAGTAGTAATCCTAGGCCAACAAAGAATTCGCCCCAAGGAATTAAAACATTAAAGAAATCGACATTTGGAATTGCTGTCACTTCTAAGAATGTAGCCCACCACCCTTGAACTGCAGGATGCTCACCACTAGCGTTGGCTACCGCCCCCTGTAAGAAGCCATTTGCATCAAAACCATTAGTGATTTTTGTCCAACCAGATGTCACCCATTGATAACCAAGATATATTCGAATAAAAAAGAGTATACCAGCAGCTGCTTTATTTTCTCTTAGAAAATGAACAAACATCTCTCTCACTCCCCACTATTTATTCTTAACACACCTTTATTGTAAGGGAGCTTCTAAAAACATTATGTGAATTACATCACTATTAATCTAACTGTTTTATATAGTTACGATTCGGGTATGAAATAACTGGATAATTCAAATAGGCCAGAATCTCTTCTGTCCTATGCATAACTTTCGTCTCTTTTTGATTTTCTCTTATCGACTGCACGATAGAAAAGTAATGCAAGACAGCCAATTAAGGTCACGTACCCCATCACACTGTACAAAGTAGCTCCAGAAGTTTCTTCAAAAATCATTCCTCCAAGCAATGAACCTAGTATGCCAGACAAACCAAAAAACACAGAAATAAATAATAAATGACCTGTCGCCTGTAAATGCTCTGGAACTAATTTGGTCACGTATTGAAAGGCCGCAACGTAAAATACACCAAACGTCACGCCGTGGAAAACTTGAAGAAGTATCGCTGCTTGAGGTCCTCCAACGTAAGCTAATCCTAACCATCTGACAGCGTAGATCAAACCTGCTATTAAGATAAAGACCACTTCATTAAAACGCCTAAACCAGAGATGACTTGTCGCAAATATTAGAGCTTCACTAGCAACTGCAACGAACCAGGCTAGTCCTATTTGAGATTCATTTCCACCAAGATCCGTGATATAAATCCCTATGAAACTGTCATTTGCTCGATGCGGAATGGTTAAAAACATGATTGTAATCAAAAAGAGTAGGAATCGAGGATTCTTTCCAATCCGTATGGCATCCCATACAGTCACAGGTTTATTATGTGTTTTGACATCTGATACTCTCATAGCTGTAAAAAAAGCAAGCAAAATCATGAGCATAAAAGGAACCAAAATAAAAGCTATACCAAAAAAAGCAAAAAACTGACCAACTACTAAAGTTGAAACTGCAAAACCAATTGAGCCCCAGGTTCGAATACTTCCAAAGTTTCTATTCACGCTAGCTGCTGTTTTAACAGCCAGACTATCACCAAGAGCCCCTGTTGGGGACATAAAAACATAGAACGCCGCAGCGGAGATGAGAATAAACACATAGTTATGGTTCGTTAGAAGAAAAATGCTAATGATGGCAACGCCAACTAACGTTACGAGTAGAACCTTTTTAATTGTTCCAAATTTATCGCTTATGTAACCCCAAAACGGTTGGGCCAATATGGCTGCAAGGGGTCCGATCGCTAGGATAGAGCCAATTTTACTCTCTGACATACCACTTTGTTGAAAATATACTGGCATATAGCTAATGATGATTGTATTTGCTCCATGAAAAAAGAACAAGAACAGACTAAGGAAAAAGACAGAGTCTCTTTTGGTCATCTTTTAAGCCGTCCTCCCTTGCTAAATGTAATGCGCTCAAAATACTTCTTCTAACTCTATAGTAAGTACAATTGAATTGCAATGCGCTTTCATTGGAATTGGTTCCATTATTATTACTGTTTTTTCTACCATATCAACCACTTCGTCCGCCAAAAAATTCCAAACTATTACGAATATCGATCATAATTTGAAGGGGATACGCATATCTTGTAGAAATATCCAATTAGTGCTACGTTAAAATGCTGATTATGGGGGATTTCTATGAAAAATGGAAGCGAGCTACAAGATGCGAATTTAGATATTATTTTTCACCATATTTCAGATCTTATTTTCCAAATTCGTGTGATCGATGTTCACCATTATGAAATCGAAGCTGTAAATGAAGCTTATCTAGCAAGTTATGAGACTTCCAAAGAAGCCATATCTGGGCGGAGAATCGAAGACTTTCTAGGGGTTGACCAAGGAATACAAGCGATTAGAAGATTCCAAGAAGCCATTATTCGTAAGAAAACCATTCAATTTGAAGAAGGTTATTCTTTCCCGAAACAGGGCTACAAGCTATTTGATATTACACTAGTGCCACTTGTAGAAGAGGGAAATGTTTCGAGGATCATTGGAATTGCGAAAGATATTACCGAGAAAAGAATGAATGAAGAGCACCTTGCTCAATCCGAAAAGCTATCGATTGTTGGACAACTTGCAGCCGGGATCGCACACGAGCTTCGAAACCCGCTCACTTCTTTAAAGGGTTTCTTAAAATTAATACAGTTCAAAAACACTGATCAAGACATTGATCGCTATGCCCAGGTCATGGATTCAGAATTTCATCGGATCGAACAGATCATCGACGAATTTCTAATTCTTGCAAAACCAACAAAAATAAATTTTAACTATAATCGAATTGATCTCATATTAGATGAAGTCATTGAATTACTAAATGGCCAGGCTAATATGAAAGCGATCATTCTAACAAAAGAGTACCATTCTTCTCTCCCAGAGATTTATTGTGAAAGTAATCAATTAAAACAAGTTTTTATTAATTTGATAAAAAATGCGATGGACGCTATCGGTGAAGAGGGAGAAATTACGATCTCAGCCCGAGAATGTAACGATAAATTACAAATTAGAATCATTGATAACGGTAGCGGTATCACAGATGAAGAGCTTGAGAAACTCGGCTCTCCTTTTTTCACTACCAAAAAGAACGGGACAGGACTTGGGCTTACGATATGCAAACGTATAGTAAAAAAACATAAAGGGAACTTAACTATCGAAAGTAATAAGGGGAAGGGCACGATCATTACGCTCACTTTTCCAAAGGGGGTTGGCAATTAACCCCCCTGTTATTCAGGGCCTTGCGTATGGCCCTTTTGCTTTGTCTGCTCCTTTAACCATCTCTCTACCATATATAAAGCTTCTTTAGGTTTTTGCCAATGTAGAACATGACCTGTCTGTGGAATAGCGTCAATTCTACATTCACCTTTCACTTCATTCCGCATCACGTTTGCTGCATGCTTTCTATTAGTTTCATCTGCTACAGGAAGTGTTGCCCTTAGGAGATAGATAGGAACATTTACCATATGAAAAATTTCTTTGCATGGTTCTTGATAGAGGGACTCCATAATCGCTCTTACTGTACTATCACTAGCCCTTAAGGCTACGCCATTTTTTCTTTCCTCCATATCCCTATGTACCATTTGCTCTAAATCCTTGCTCCACCTTCCGATTTCCCTTTTCTTCTTTTGTTCATATTCTTCCAATTTTCTGTAATGATTTTCTACCACCCATTGAGACATTTGTTCTAGAAGTTCTTCAAGCGTTAGTGACGGATCATCAGAAGAATGAAGATAACCGCCATCAATCATCACGATACCTTTTACCATTTTAGAGAATTGACTACTATATTGAAGTGCCAGAGCTGCTCCCCACGAATGCCCAATGAGCCAGACTGGTACGTCACTTAATGATGTACAAACCTTATGAAGCCACTCTGTTAGAAATTCAAAAGAATAACTTTTATCTTCATTAAATGGAGGCGTCTCACCATGGCCTGGTAGATCAATCGAGATTAGATGAAAGGAATCCTTAAGACCTTCTGCCATCTCACTAAAACCAAGTGCATTGTTCGTTAAACCGTGAAGAAGAATGACAGTTGGCTGACTCCTATCTCCCCATTCAAACCCATGAACATAACTGCCATCTATTTCTATTATGATTTTTTTCATTTCACTTTTCCTTTAAACTATGACTTACTTCATATATTCGACTAGCAGGATTCATTCCCTCTCTCTCGAAATGAGTCTGATAGGAAAACCAAATTGACCTGGAGGTAATCAATGGAAATCAGAAAAGCGGTCGTAGATGATGCTTTAGCGATAGCAAATGTTCATGTAAGCAGCTGGAGAACGACTTACCGTACGCTTATCTCAGAAGACTATTTGAATTCATTAGACGTTCAAATACGGGAGGCTCGTTGGCGGAAAGGAATTGAAGATGGAAGTATTATCTTTGTAGCAGTCGAAGAAGGGGAAATAATAGGATTTGCGAATGGCGGAAAAAATAGATCGTCTGCTTACAAATTCGATGGAGAGCTTTATGCAATATACCTTCTTGAAGAAGCACAGGGAAAGGGAGTTGGCAAACAACTCCTGTGCTCGGTAGCTAAACATCTTAGAAGCGAATCTTATCAGTCTATGCTTGTTTGGGTACTGAACGGAAACCCTGCTTCTCAATTCTACGAAAGCTTTCATCCACTTCAAATTGCCGTGGAAGAAACAGAAATTGCAGGTAAAACATTTAAAGAAACCGGCTTTGGTTGGAAAGACCTGAATGAATTAATTGGATTTTGTAGCTAAAGGGATTGAAGCAAAATCAAAAATGATGGCCGTGACTGCTCACGGCCCTTTTTTCACTTCACACTTTCTTTTTCTTCATATGGATGGGCTACCCATCCTGATGGATCGATGAAAAGGCGTACGGCTACAACCTGCCGATCATCCATTAATGTAAAGAAGTGTGGTGTATCAACCGGTACAGAAATCACGTCACCCGGATCGAGCTCAACATCAAAATACCCCACGCTACCTTTAATGATAAAAATCCCATGTCCCGCCGTTATCGCTCTTACTTCGTCTTCAGTATGCACATGAACCTGTTCAAACTTTTTCAGAATCTTATCAAGATCAGGCGTTTGTTCAGAAAGTGCCACCACATCCCAGTTTCCATATCCATTTCGCTGAGCTAGAGAACGAATGTCATCATCAAATACACTCAGAATTTCATTTTTCTGTTCCTCTGTAACATGACAATTCCCCTTAAGAGACGTCGGTAGCTTCTCAACATCCCAGTGTTCATATAACACTCCTTCATTCTGAAGAAATGCCCCTACTCGATCTTGACCTTCAATAACTTCATTTGTATTTCGTATTTTAATTACTGCCATTAATGCTTCCTCCTCTTTTTGTTAAGCTAATAAAACTTTGTTGATTACTGATTAACTTACAATTGCTTGAAAGCTTCGTAACTTAAGATGATATTCAAAAAGGAATTCAAATGCTTCCAGATATTTTTTTGCTTCAAAACCATTACGTCCCCATACCGTAATCCCATGGTTTCGCATCAAAATGGCTTTCGTGTCATTCTTAAGCACGTGCACCACATCATGAGCTAGTAGAGAAAGATCAGCTGAATTCTCGATAATCGGTACTGTCACTTTGTCATTCTGTCCCCATAAACCAAAAGCTTTAACTAACTCAAGTCCTTGAAACGTAACTTCTCCTTCTCCGGCAAAAAGTTCAGATACAACATTATTTTCAACTGTATGCACGTGCAAGCAACAGCCTGCATCTGTCTTGGAATAGATCGCCTGATGAATAATGGTCTCTGCTGATGGTTTCAATAGAGTCTCTTCAATTGGCTGCCCTTGTCTATCCACTAGAATGAAATCTTCTTTTGTTCGTTTTCTTTTATCCTTTCCACTAGCCGTTACTAAAAATTGAAGCGGCGAATCACTTACCTTAATTGAAAGATTTCCACTTGTTCCACGGAACCAATCTCTTGCTGCTAATTCATCTTTAATATCAGCAAGTTCGTTCCATCGATTCTCCACTTGGCACATGATTCTCCTCCCTTTCTTCAGTTAACTTTTCGACGATATCATCAAACGTTTCAAATAAAACGGCTGGAATGCCAAGTTCTTGACACTTCTCCGCTAAATAGTCTCTAGCAAACACAAAATCTGCTTCCTTTGAAGCTTCTAAATCGGTAATAGAATCTCCAATCACAATTTTTCGGTTAGCCTTTTTATCAAAACGATTTAATATACCTGGCTTGCAACAACCGCAATCTTTCGTACAATCATCTCCACAGGCATACGGCCAAGTTATTGAGATGGTATCAGTAGTAAAATCACTACCATTACAGAAGATGTTTTCTTCTGGAATACCAAATGGCTTAAGAAGGGGGTAAACAAAGAAATCGATCCCTCCGCTGACGATATAAAGCTCGATCCCTTCATGCCTCGTATAGTCTACGAATTCGCTAAAACCCTGTCTGATTTCAGTTGTAGCTACTAAATAATCGAGTAATTCCTGTTTCAAATTGGAAGGGATTAAGTGAAACATCCTTCCGACTCCTTCACGAATGGAAAGGTTTTGGGCGAGAACATCATCTTTTATTTGCTCCCACTCTTTCGGAGCAAATCGTTTCATCAAAGAAACGATATTATCACTTTTCGTAATGGTGCCATCAAAATCGCAAAAAATAATCGGCTGCTTCATCGCACTACCTCCCCGCTCCCCCACTTATTAAGAGCCTGATGAAGTTCCTCACTATTTTGAGAGGCCTGTTCAAGAGGTTGCTCTGTTAAAACAGCTTGAATGGCGTCTCGGAAAGCTTTTCCGCCTGCAGCTGCTCCACCGGGATGCCCGTGCACGCCACCTCCCGCATTAATCACACTGTCTATACCGAAATCTTTTATAAGAAGCGGTACTAGTCCAGGATGAATGCCCGCTGAAGGAACAGGGAATGTTCTTTTCAGCTTATTATTTCTCGTTAAGGCTTCTGCTGTTGCGAGCGCCTCTCTTCGATCAAGCGCTACACTCCCATAAGGCGAAGGGAAAAGGGAAAAGTCTGCCCCAACAGTTCGAAGCAACTTTCCAAGTAATAGGGAGTAACTTACCCCATGTGTGCTTGAGGCAGCCATTGCACCAGCGAAAGCAGGGTGTGCCATGATTGGAACTGGAATTTCCGGGTCCTCTGCAAGTGATTGCAATGCATCTAGTCCATATGTAAAAACATTAAACAAAAGCGCATCTGCTCCTAATTCCACAGCAAGCTTTGCTCGATCACTGAGGTTTGACGTTCTTCCTGTTAAATTCACTGCGTAACGCGTTCTCTTTCCTGTCAATTCAGCCGTTTCATCCAGCACTTTTCGTAAGGCGGGTACTCGCTTTTCCAGAGGGGTTAACTCATTTTCAAAAAGGATTTCATCGTCCTTCACAAAGTCGACTCGACCAAGCGACTGCTGTTTCATTTGTTCCTGCAATTCGCCTAACGGTTTTCCAATAACTCCTTTGAAAATACTCATAACAAGCGGTCGATCGTATACTTCTGTAAGATTTCGAATACCTTCTATTCCAAATGCTGGACCTGGGAACTGATTTAGTAACCCTTCAGAGAACTCTAAATCAATCAGCTTAATTTCACCATCAAGTGAAAGCTTACCGATGACTGTTGTTAAAATTGCAGGTAGATCCGCACTGAAATTGATGGTCGGGTAAGCAATCGCGATGATGCCCTTTTCCCCTTTTTCCTCTACGTGAACGACTTCACCCTTATGCTTCTTTAACTGCTCTTTTTCTAATAACGGTAGATTGGTCCAAGTCCCAATCGTTAATCCAAGGGCGATCGCTTCAGCGCGCTTAGATAATTGTTGGTCATTCTTAACAAGGTAAGTTGCCACAAGACGACTCATCATGCTCATTCCTTTCCATCGCGCTAGTTCTCAATCTTTGATCATACAAAAAAGACCCCTTCACGAGGAAGAGGTCTTTATCACCATGCTCTTCCTCTTATCTTCCAGCTTTTGCTGCGAGAATTAGCACCGTGTCTTCAAGTAACCTTGAAAATCGGTTGCCGGGCTTCAAAGGGCTCGTCCCTCCACCTCTCTGGATAAGAGTATGCAACTATTCGTTTAAGTAATTGATTCGAATTATGCCAGACGTAGGAAATCCTGTCAATCTATTTTTTTACTTTTCTGAATCAAAAGAGATGAAGGGATTTAATCCGTTCAACTGCCTCCCTGAGTTTTTCTTCGGAAGTTAATAAGCCTACTCTCACATAGCCTTCCCCATACTCTCCAAAGCCGTTCCCAGGCGCAACAACAATTTGAACATTTTCAAGCAAATAGTCCGCAAATCCCTCTGAAGTAAATGATTCAGGTACTTTTAACCAGGCAAAAAATGATCCCGCAGGAGAGGTTACATCCCAGCCAATATCATGAAGTCCCTGTATCAAAACATTCCGTCTAGATTCATACGTTTGGCGAAGATCCTCAACACATTTCTGTGAACCTAGTAAAGCTTCTGCAGCTGCTTCTTGCACTGCACTAAACAAACTAACGTAGAAATGATCCTGAAGCAGGTTGATGCTTTCCACTACAGATGGGTTTCCGACAGCGAACCCAACACGCCACCCTGCCATATTATACGTTTTGGAAAGAGTATAAATCTCAATCCCCACATCTTTAGCACCTTCTGTTTCTAAAAAGCTTTGAGGACGCTCTCCATCGAATCCGATTGCTCCATAAGCAAAATCATGAACGACACAGATGTCATTGACATCCGCAAACCTAACCGTTTCATCAAAAAAACTTTTCGTTGCTACAGCAGCGGTAGGATTGTTTGGATAATTTAAGAACATGAGCTTTGCTTTTGCGAGAGCACTCTCAGGGATCGCGCTATAATCTGGCAGAAAATCATTTTCTTCAAGTAACGGCATCATTTGCATATCCGCTTCAGCCATCGCAACTCCAGACCAATAATCAGGGTATCCAGGATCCGGAACGAGCGCCACATCACTTTTATTTAACAAACATTGACTGACTTCTACAAGGCCCGCTTTCCCACCAAAGAGGACGGCTACCTCTTTCTCTGGATCAAGCTCCACACCAAACTCTCGCTTATAGAAATCAGCCGCGGCTTGTTTCAGAAAGGGCTGTCCCCTAAATGGCGGATACTTGTGGTATGTAGGATTTTCAGCAGCCTGCTGCAAAGACTCGATAATATGCGCAGGCGTCGGCTGGTCAGGATTTCCTTGGCCAAGGTTAATAATGTCATATCCCGCCTCTACATAACGGTTCACTTTTCCAGCAAGCTTCGCAAAAAATTGTTCTGGTAAACGTTTAAGTGCATCTGAAGTTTGAAATTGTTTCAAATGGAATCACATCCTGTTAAAATTTTCGAGAAATTCTAATAAGTTATGTTATCTTGGATACACAACCATGTAAAGGTCAATTTTTAAACATGTAAGGAGGACAACTCAATGAAAAACCTTGCCCTGTTGCAATTTGATATTGCTTTTGGCAATCCAGAAAAGAATTTCTCTAAAGTTGAAGAGCTTGTTTCTAAGGCGGTGAGTGACAAACCGGATATCATCGTTTTACCAGAATTGTGGTCCACAGGTTATGATTTATCTCGCCTTGATGAAATTGGAGATACTGATGCAGAAAAGTCGATTGCTTTTCTATCTCGCCTCGCCAAAAAGAACGACGTAAATATCGTCGGGGGCTCCATCGCTAAGCATCATAACAGCGAAGTAACGAACACCATGCTTGTGTTCAATCGAGATGGGCAGCTAGTTCATGAGTATAGCAAAGCGCACCTGTTTCGTTTGATGAATGAAGAGAAATTCCTCGTTTCTGGAAATGAAAAAAGTCATTTTACACTTGAAGAACTCCCATGTGCCGGGTTCATTTGTTATGATATTCGCTTTCCTGAGTGGCTTCGCCTTCATGCAGTTGAAGGTGCCCAAGTATTATTTGTACCAGCAGAATGGCCAAAGCAACGCACCGATCATTGGCGAGCATTACTTATCAGTCGCGCGATTGAAAATCAGTGCTATGTGATTGCTTGTAATCGTGTCGGGGCAGATCCTGAAAATGCGTTTGGAGGACACTCTTTGATCATTGATCCGTGGGGAACAATTATCGCAGAAGCAGGAGAAGAAGAAGTTATTCTAACAGGTTCTATTGACGAAGAGGAAATGTCATCAATCCGGAGTCGCATTCCTATCTTTGAAGATCGACGTCCAGATATTTATAAATAATATTCAAAATATTATTGACAAACATGTTCCTTTCTCTGTAACATACATTTCAAGCGAAAAAATTGTAAAATAATTTCATAAACTTTCTCTTATCAAGAGCAGGCTGAGGGATTTGGCCCTATGACGCCCAGCAACCGACCTATTTTTAAGTTCAGATGAATCGATGACTTAAATGGCACGGTGCTACTTCCAACAGGATGATATTCATTCTGGAAGATAAGAGGTGTGAAGTATCTCTATCTTCAAGCCTCTTTCTTCGGAAAGAGGCTTTTTTTATGCCGAAATTCCAATGTTCATGCAATACATCAACCATAAATAGTTGAAAGGGGATTTTTACATGGGTATTCAGATCACTTCAGGGTACACACCGTTTACAACAGAAACCGTTGTGCAATTTTTAGAGCATCACGAGCTTTTGGATCGCACCGCTCCCGTTCACGTAAAGGAAATTGGCGATGGCAATTTAAATTATGTCTTTCATGTTCAACACAAGAAAACCGGACAATCCTGGATCGTCAAACAAGCCTTGCCTTATGCCAAAGTTGTTGGCGAATCCTGGCCGCTTACACTTGATCGGTCCAGAATTGAAAGCGAGGCGCTCAAGCAAGCTCACTCGCTCGTTCCTGAATTTTCTCCGATCGTTTATTTGCATGACTCTGAAAAAGCCGCAACGGTTATGGAAGATTTATCAACGCACACTATTTTACGCAAAGGACTTATTGAAGGACGTATATATCCTGAACTTGCAAGAAACGTCGGTACCTACCTCGCTCATACGCTCTTTTTCACTTCTGACTATGGTCTTGGTTCGGCAAATAAGAAAGAGCTTGCCAAACGGTTTAGTAATCCAGACTTATGTGGCATAACAGAAAGCCTCGTATTTTCAGATCCTTTCTACAATGCCGAAAGTAATGCCTTTACAGAAGAGCTTCGAGCAGATGTTGAATCGCTGTGGGAAGATGACGATTTCCTCACTGAAGTTGCCTCCCTCAAACACTCTTTTTTAACAAAAGGAGAAGCTTTGATACATGGGGACTTACATACAGGTAGCCTGTTTGTTACGGAAAGTTCAACCAAAATAATCGATCCAGAATTTGCTTTCTATGGCCCAGCTGGTTTTGATGTCGGTGCTTTTATCGCCAATATTGCGCTTAGTATCCTGTCGCAGGAGGCACATAGGTCAGAAGAAGAGAAAGAAGGATACCTCGCTTATTTATTTGGCGTCACTACTGAGGTTTGGAACGTATTTGAATCTACTTTCCGATCATTATGGGACGACAATCTCTCAGAAGATAATCGTTATTCGAGAGGATACCTAGACGCTCTTCTACAATCTATTTTTGTCGATAGCATTGGATTTTCTGGCTGTAAGATCATCCGAAGAACGATTGGACTTGCTCATGTAGAAGAGATCGAGACAATCACTGATCCAAAAGTAAAACTCGCTGTGGAAAAAAAAGCGCTTAGCCTTGGAAAAGAACTCATTTTAGACCGAAAAAACATCACTTCGATTGAACAATACATTAAAGCCATCAAGGAGGTCATTTAAATGACTGTCATCTCATCACTCCAATGGAAAGGTGATCATCTCTTACTGCTCGATCAACGGCAGCTTCCACATCAAGAGATCTACCTTAAGCAAACGGCAATCGAGGATGTCTGGAATAGCATTTCTGCCCTTGTCGTCCGCGGAGCACCAGCCATTGGAATCGCCGCCGCGTATGGACTAGTTCTTTGGAGCCAGCATGTTCAAACAAACGAAGCAACAGCGTTCAAGACAGCGCTAGTAAACCAAGGGAAATATCTTGCATCCTCTCGTCCCACTGCAGTAAATCTATCTTGGGCGATGGATCGCATCATCCGAGCTAGCTTTTCCTTACCAACAGTGAAAAAAATGAAAGAAGCGATTCTGCACGAAGCACTTACCATCCATAAAGAGGATGAGCTTGTCTGTCAGCGTATTGGAGAACATGGTCTGAAGCTATTAAATGATGGGGATACCATCCTCACACATTGCAATGCAGGTGGGATCGCAACAGCAAAATACGGTACTGCTCTTGCGCCTCTCCACCTGGCAAAGGAAAACGGTCTCTCCGTCTCCGCAATTGCGACGGAAACCAGACCAGTTCTACAAGGTTCTCGATTAACCGCATGGGAGCTTGAGCGTGCTGGTATTGACGTTACGCTTATTACAGACAGTATGGTAGCTCACGTTTTAAAAACGAAGAAAATCGCTGCAGTTATAGTCGGTGCTGATCGGATTGCTGCAAATGGTGATACAGCTAACAAGATTGGTACGCTCGGCCTTGCCCATATCGCAAAAGCATACAACGTTCCTTTTTATGTTGCTGCACCCATCTCAACAATTGACTACTCGATCCCTGACGGAGAAGCGATACCGATTGAGGAGCGAGATCCGAAAGAAATTACGCACTATAAAGGTGAACGTGTTGCAGCTGAAAACATTGATGTATTTAATCCTGCTTTTGATGTGACGCCAAATGAATTACTCAGCGGAATCATTACGGAGCACGGTATCGTTCGAACACCGTACGCTGAAAACCTTGCTCACCTTGCTTTGCCACACGCTAAAAACACGGAGGTACATTCATGAAACGCTTAGGACTTATTTTATCCATTCTTCTTCTCATCGTTCTTGCAGCTTGTACTAATGAGCAAGATGCCGTAAGTACACCAGAAGCAAGCACAGCGGAATCTAGTGAGACAACTTCAAACACAGGTGAAGAAGCGTCTAAAACTTCTTCAGACATTCCAAAAGAAGTTCAAAAACCTATCAAAATAGCAGCGATTATGCAAGCATCCCTCGGTACATTTTCTTCCCAGTACGTAAAAGGGGTTGAAGATCAGGTTGAAAAATTTGGTGGAAGCGTTCAAGTTTATAATGCTGATAATGACCTTTCCAAAATGGCTACACACCTTGATACAGCCATCAACCAAAAAGTCGATGCGATCTTAATTGATCATGGCCGAGCAGATGCACTCGAAGCTGGAGTGAAAAAAGCCGTTGATAAAGGCATACCTGTCGTTGTGTTTGATAGCGATATTAACGTGCCAGGTGTAACAGTTATTGATCAAGATGATTATAGTCTTGCATGGAATACATTAAAAACGCTTGCTCAAGATTTAAATGGCGAAGGAAATATTGTCTATGTATGGGTGGGAGGATTCGCGCCCATGGAGCGACGAAATGCGATTTATGAGGCCTTCCAGGAACGCTATCCAGAAATCAATGAAATCGCTAAGTTCGGGACCGCGAGTGCTAATACAGCTCTTGATACCCAAACCCAAATGGAAACTATTCTAAAGCAATATCCAAACAAAGGAGATATTGATGCTGTATTTGCCCCATGGGATGAATTTGCGAAAGGCGCTACTCGTGCCATTGAGCAAGCTGGTCGAGAAGAAATCAAAGTTTATGGCATCGACATGAGTGACGAAGATCTCCAAATGATGCAAAAGGATAATAGCCCATGGCTTTCATCTGCTGCTACTGATCCGGCGGAAGTAGGACGTGTTCAAGTACGTTTTGCTTATCAAAAAATTGCTGGAGAAGAAACGCCTGAGATTTTCTCACTTGATCCTCATCTTGTAAAACAATCTGATTTACCAGACGAAACCATTTCAATGAGTGAATTAGGCAATTACGTCGATGACTGGGGTTCTTCTGACGCAGCTATTTCTCCGTGGATGGAGAAATTAACGCAACAGGATGATAGCAAATGAGTGAGTTATCCATTCAAAACATTTCTAAATCATTCGGAAATATCCCTGTATTAAAAAACGTCTCCCTAACGATTCGTTCAGGCGAAGTGCACGCCCTGCTCGGTACGAATGGAGCTGGTAAAAGCACGCTTATGAAAATGGTTTGTGGAGACTATGAACGAGACAGCGGTTCTATTTTACTTAACGGAGAACCTCTCCCGATTCATACACCTTCCGATGCAAAAAAAGCAGGAATCGGAATGGTTGTACAAGAAGTTGATACGGCCTTGTTTCCTACCCTATCCGTTTCTGAAAATATTTGGGCTGACTCAATGAATAAATCACCTTTCAAACGTTATTCTTCTAAAAAAGAACGGCAACGAACAAGAGATTTACTTAATTCTCTTGGTATGACCTTATCCCCTGATAAACTGGCTTGCGAATGCTCACTCTCAGAGAAACAAATGATCCTAATTGCTCGAGCAATGGCACAGGAGACGCAATATTTGATCCTGGATGAACCAACTGCTCCACTTAGTGTAGAGGAAACAAAGCTATTATTTCATCTTATTAACAAACTGAAGAAGAAAGGCGTGGGGATGATTTACATTTCTCACCGCATGCCAGAAATAGAAGAAATAAGCGATCGTTTTACGATTTTACGAGACGGCAAAGTTCATCTTTCCGCTGAAACAAAAACTGTTTCAGCGGATGAGATCATTACCAGTATGGTTGGATCAACCCTTAGAAAAAAAGAACCCCGTCAAACAAAGAGCACGAGTCATGCTTTAATGCGGGCTGAGAATCTCTTTATTCCCGAAACTGGAAAAACAGTGAATTTCTTATTGAATCATGGTGAAATCATTGGTATCGCAGGACTTGTGGGTGCAGGAAAATCGGAAACAGCATTAACCCTCTTTGGAGCAACAAAGCATACAAGAGGATGTGTTCACATTAACAACCAAACATACCGCTTTCGCTCTCCAGCTGATGCGATTAAAGCCGGCATTTGTCTTGTACCAGAAGAACGAAGAAAATCGGGTATTCTACTCGATTTCTCATTATCAGAAAACCTAACGCTCCCTTCTCTACGGCGTCATTCGCTTAGAGGATTCCTTAATCGAAAAAAAGAGGAAGATTATTCATCTAGGCAAATAACGCAGCTCGGCATTAAAGCAGCTTCACCTAAAGAACCGATCCATCATCTCAGTGGCGGAAATCAACAGAAAGCAGCTATCGGAAAATGGTTATACGATGATCAGAAAGTATTTCTCTTTGATGAACCAACAAAAGGCATTGATGTGGAAGCCAAAGCCGAAGTGTTAGCTCTAATAAAAGAGCTTGCCGATCAAGGAAAAGGGGTTTTATATTTTTCCAGCGAAATCGAAGAGCTTCTTGATCTATCAGATAGAATCCTTGTCATGTACGATGGCGAAATTACCGCCACGCTCACAGGTGAAGAGATGACAGAGGAAGCCATTATGCAAGCAGCTACAGGAGGTAGGAAGATTGAAATCAGCAGCTGAACTCGTACAAACACAAAATCAAAAAGGGCTCGCCTCACCAGGCAAGGATAAAGTGATCAGCTTTTTCGTCAAATATGGTACGTTACTCGTCATCGTTGGACTTATTCTCATCTTCACTATTCTTAACGATCGCTTTCTTACTTACAGTAACTTTGCAGATATCCTTCGCTCCATTTCAATTGTGACACTCGTTGCACTCGGTGTTACCTTTACATTAATTGTTGGAGGTTTTGACTTATCTGTTGGCTCAACCGTTAGTCTCGCTACTGTTGCGAGCGCATCTGCCTTAGTCTGGTATAGGCAAGAACTTCTCGTCGCTCTACTCATTCCTATTCTGATCGGGGTATTGATTGGCTTAATAAATGCCTTCATAACAATTAAAATCAGAATCCCTGATCTTCTTGCAACGCTAGCCGTTATGTATATCGTGAATGGGATTCAACTAACTTATACGAAAGGTTTTTCCATTTACAACAATATGCCTATGAGTGACGGGACAACAGCCCCAGGCAGTTTCATTCCATCTTTTCTTTTTATTGGCCAGGGTGAAATCTCGGGTGTTCCTTTTCCAGCGATTTTTATGATTGTTTGCGTCATTCTCGTTCACCTTTTTCTCACTTATACACGAGCGGGACGATTACTTTATATGACAGGCAGTAATCGTGAAGCAGCAAGATTGTCAGGTGTGGCGGTTCAACGATATCGTACGCTCGCCTATGTACTTAGCGGACTGTTTGCCGGAATTGCTGGAATTGTTCTTGCCTCAAGAATTGGAACTGGTCAGGTTTCTGCTGGTGCACCTTTACTTATGGACGGCGTTGCCGCTGCGCTAATTGGTTATTCTGTACTCGGTTCCGGAAAGCCAAATGCATTCGGTACGTTCATTGGAGCTGTCTTAATCGGAATTCTCTTAAATGGTCTAACAATGTTGAATGTTCCTTATTATGCTCAAGATATAATTAAGGGTACGATTCTGATTGGTGCCCTTGCATTCACGTTTTATCAAAACAAGCGAGAAATTAAAATGTAATAAAGGCGATGCCATGCGCATCGCCTTTTTTCACTAACCGCCGCTCATGAGGCTTAGATTTCGACTCATTGGAGGAAGACGCACCATTTAACTAGCCTACCAATTCAACGGAGGAATTCCTATAGGAGGACTCGTTTGACCAGAGAAATAATGCTCATGTTTTTCTTTTGATATCGTTTCACCGCTAAACGTATGATAATGACCACCACCAGGCAATGTAATCGGCGGACTAGATTGAACGCTATAACGATGCTGGTGACCCTGATCAATTACCGTAATCCCTTCAATACGGTGAACATGTTGATCAAACGAAGTCCCATTTACAGGCAAACTAAAACCTATCATACTTAAATGGTGATGATTGTATCTCTTTTCGATGCTCCCACGAAAATAATGAGAGTGAGCTTCAGGTAAAGCAACTCCTTTAGACACATACTCCCTCCTCCCCTTCTACACACATGACTCCGCGTATCTGTAGCCCAGATTTCTTCCTTCATTAATTCAAATCGATTAAAACCCTTATTTAGCTTGAAGTTGATGCATGAAATCAAAGGAAAAATGAATCAATGAGCGAATACATTACAAAGACGGATTTTTAAATCCAAACCAGAGAGAGGTGACCTATGGCTTCTTCATTTCAAATTTATGGACACCGCGGTTCATCAGGTACGCATCCTGAGAATACACTCCTTTCATTCCAGGCTGCTCATAGAGCTGGTGCTCACGGAATCGAACTCGACGTTCAATTAACTAAAGATCTTGTTCCTGTTGTTATTCATGATGAACGAGTTGAGCGAACGACGAATGGCATAGGTTTTGTAAAAGACTTTCTTTACGAAGATCTTATCCGATTAGACGCTGGCCTAACATTCTCCAACCGCTTTCAGGGCACGTCGATCCCTTCATTAAAAGACGTGTTGGAATGGGTTTCTTCCACTTCTTTACTCCTAAACATTGAACTAAAGAATGGCGTCTTTCCGTATAATAGTCTAGAAGATCGCGTCCTGGATCTTCTTACTTACTATAAGCTTTGCGACCGAACCATTCTGTCATCCTTCAATCATTATAGTATTCAGAAACTCGCACAAAAAAACGATAAAATTGAAACAGCAGTTCTTTTAATGGAAAAAATCATTGATCCATGGGACTACCTTCAACGCGTTGGAGCTCAAAGTCTTCACATAGAATGGCAGGCAGTGGATGAACATTTAATGAAAAATACCCAGAAGCGCGGAATTCCTGTGCGAGCTTTCACAGTAAATGATCCTCTACAAGTATCCAACCTCCAAAAACTCGGTTGTTCAGCGATATTTACGGACTACCCTGCTTCTGCTATCCAAACGATATAGCCTGCCCACCCAAAAAGGGCTAATGCCTACGTCCACATTTCCACCTCCCAACATACGTTAGTAAAGAAGCGACACATATTGACGGGAGGAACAATCATGAGTGGTTACGGTCAAGGTTTTGCGTTAATCGTTGTTTTGTTTATTCTTTTAATAATCATTGGTGCATCTTACATTTCGTAACTAAATTACAAAGAAGGCTTCCGCTCTTTATAAGCGGAAGCCTTCTTTGTTAATCCTTCATTAATCTTTTATATCGTGATGTTCGTTCAATTACAAGCTCGTATTCGGATTGGAAGATGTATTTCCAGGTGTACGCGTTTCGCTTCCTGGAATATTTGTTGGCTCATATTGATTTTCACTAGAATCAGATACTTCCTGACCTGCTTCTTTTACTTTACTTCCAATTTCATGCAGGTCTTCTCCAGCTTCTTTCGCTGTTGAAATCACTTCTGTTGAATCTTCTTTTACCTGATTCACCTGATCAACCACTTCATCATTTACTTTTTCATAAAGTGATTGTGCATCGTTCATAGCTTCCTTTAATACGGAAGATGCTGATTGAATACGATCCATCCAGTCGTCCTTCACTTCACCTGGATTTTCTTTCACACGTGTATAGAAACCTCTTGAAGAATCCTTTACGTTTCCTGCTGTTGAGCGTACTTTATTTCGAGTTGTAGAATCAAGCATAGCTACAGCGCCACCTACAATCGCGCCTACCAAAATACCTTTAACAAGCTTTCCGTTCTTTTCTTCGTTTACTGTCGTTGTCGTTTGCATGACGATTCCTCCTATTGTCTTTCTTAGTTTACTTAGCTAGTTTTTTCTTTCCCTTTATGTTAAAAGCTAAACTAAAAAATTTGACATGAACTTCCTTCTTCGCATCAGAATGCTGCTCTGTTATAATAGACAACGTTGTATGACAGCAGTTCGTAACCTTCCTGCTTCATCAAAACTAAAGGAGGAATTAGAATGAATAGCATGGATAAAGCATGGCTACCTTCTTCCGGACCAATGCCTCGCCCGGAAAGCGTAGAACAAGCACGAGAAGTAATAAAAAACGAAGCATTTGATGCACCGAACGTTCAGGAAATCACGTTTAATGCACTCGAATTCACAGCAGTTTGTCCCAAAACAGGACAGCCTGATTTTGGACGAGTTGAAATTTCATATGTACCCGATGAAAAATGCATCGAGTCAAAATCACTGAAATTTTACCTCTGGTCTTACCGTGACGAAGGAAGCTTCTGCGAGACACTAGCTGCCCGTATCGCAGATGATGTTGTCTACGCAATCGACCCTTTGAAAGTTACAATTACTGTTTATCAATCAGCACGAGGCGGTATCGAGCTAAAAACAACAGCTGTTCGTGAGAAAGCAGCATCATAATATGACGAACCAATACATCGACCGTCAACTTGTCCTGTTTAACGTGTTATTTGCGACTTCCATTGTGATCGCAAACGTACTAGCAGGAAAAGTGGTGATGATCGGAAGTTTCGTGATTCCCGCGGCCGTTGTGATGTACGCCTTTTCGTTTCTATTCACAGATATCATTCACGAGAACTACGGGAAAGAAGAAGCAAAACGAACCGTTCAGTATGGATTTATTGCGCAAATTTTTGCTAGTATTATGATTTATCTTGGTATGCTTCTACCTGTAGCACCTTTTGCAACTGATACGCAGGCAGCCTATGAAATTCTACTAGGTCAGAATTATCGATTTGTCCTTGCCAGCCTTGCAGCCTATCTCGTTTCGCAACACGTAGACGTTTATATTTTCTCTGCGATTAAGAAGCGTACAGCTGACCGTCATAAGTGGCTTCGGAATAACGCGAGTACACTGACATCACAGCTACTTGATACAACCATTTTCATCACAATTGCGTTTATCGGAACTGTCCCAAACATATGGATCATGATTCTTTCACAATTTGTGATTAAAATGGCGCTTGCTCTTTTAGATACGCCTGTCTTCTATTTTCTCACAAAAATCAATGGTGCTAAAAAGCCCATTCATAACGAAAACCCTCTGGATGCATGATCCAGAGGGTTTTTTGATATTTACAGTCCATTCTGATTAGCTAGAGTCATTGTAACAGTCTGTTGTTTTCCATCACGATAGAACGTGACATCCATTTTATCTCCAACTTTTTTATTGGAATACAAGTACTTACGAAGTGCGGCTGAATCCTTTACTTCCGTATCATCAAGCTTAACGACGACGTCCCTTTCTTTTAATCCGGCGTCTGAAGCTGGGGAATTAGGAGCAATGCCCATAAGAACAACTCCGCTCTCTACACCTTCAGGTAGATTAAGCGTACCAGTCCAATACTGTGTTGGAACTTCAGCTAACGAGGCAGGTGTAACCCCCATTACTGGACGCTTCACTTCACCTGTCATTTCAAGCTGCTCAATGATCGGTTGCGCATCGTCAATCGGAATCGCAAATCCAATGCCTTCAACTGTTTCTTCTGCAATTTTGGATGAGTTAATACCAATTAATTGACCTTTTATATTAATTAATGCACCGCCACTGTTCCCTGGATTAATCGATGCATCTGTTTGAATAACATCCGCCTCATAATCAGGTTGTCCATTCTGGTCAAGATCGACAGGAATCGTTCGACTTGGGTTACTAATAATTCCCTGCGTCACAGATCCTTGAAGGAAACCTAATGGGTTCCCAACCGCAATAGCAGGTTCCCCTGTTTGTAGGCTAGAAGAAGAACCCAGTTCCGCAACTGCTTCAACATTCTTCGCATCAATTTCTAACACAGCTAAGTCCATTAACGCATCCGTACCTAGTACCTTCGCCTCTGCTTTTTTCTCATTGCTTAACGTTACATCTACTGAAGATGCCCCTTCAACTACGTGATTATTAGTCACAACATATGCTTTTCCGCCCTCATTCTTGTAAATAACACCAGACCCTGATGCTGCAGCCTGTCCCGATTGGCCAGATGGATCTTCTAAAGAAAATCCACTACCCTGGTTTTGATAGCTTGTAATACTTACGACAGCATCCTGTGCTTTTTGAACAGCCGTTGTTATATCAGATGAGACATTGTATGCTACATTGGAAGTTTCAACATCCCCACTTGCAGTAGTGGTTACCGCCGCTTGATTTGTTGAAGACTGTTCTACATTCGAGACGAGCGGCGCCGCAACAAGCATAACGGATGCTCCGACAATTGCGCCGAAAGTGCTCGGTAAAAACCAATTCATACCTCTTTTTGTCTGTTTCGCTCTTGATTGATTATCGTCATAGTAACCCATTCCCCGGTCACCCTTTCTCCCTTTTGATTTGTTTATAGTTCTATTGTAACGAGAGATGACGGTCGTTTCCTAAATATGTGATATTTTTGATATTGTTTGATATTTAACGTCATTTCATTTTTTTCTACAGGGTATGTTCTTTATTTCCCTGGTATGACGCCAAATTAACTACTGTGTTATCTAAGGAATGTGACAGTATGGGAAAGCTAATTGAAAAAGTTGTCCCGTGATTCACTTCACTATGTACGTCAATTTTACCATGGTGATCCTCTACAATTTTATAGCTGACCATTAAACCAAGCCCAGTCCCATTTTCTTTGGTTGTATAAAAAGCTTGATCTAAATGCGGAATGTCTTCTTCGGCAATTCCAACTCCTCTATCCATAATATGAATAGTTGTCCAATCACCATCATTAACAAGCTTCAAGCGAATTTCTCCTCCATCAGGCATCGCTTCCATCGCATTTTTCACCAAATTGAGTATAACTTGTTTCAACCTAACGTCTTCCCCCATGATCTGAACTTGCTCTTCAGGAAAGTTAGTATAAATCGTGATTTGCTTATTTTCTGCTTCCTGCTGCAATAAACTGACAACGTACTCGAGGCAATTCGTTAAGCTAATCGGCTTCAAATTAATTGATTGTGGCTTGCCAATCACCATTAAATCATTGACGATTATCGTTAATCGTTCTAACTCCTGTAGCATGATTTTAGAATATTTCGGGTTGTAGGTTTGCTCCAATTCTTGCAGCTGTACAAACCCTTTAAGAGAAGTTAAAGGGTTCTTAATTTCGTGAGTGACTCCAGTCGCAATCCTTCCAATAAAAGCTAACTTCTCATTATGCGCAGCTTGCTCATACGATTTCACAATTGTGTTTAAATAGGATTGGAAGCGATTTAAAATAATAAACGTAATTCCCGAAAATAAAAGAAGTATAAGAATCGGAAATACAACGACTGGCGACATCGTAAGAAAGCCCATTATGGCATACTTTCCTGTTATTCCAGCCACAACAGTGATATAAAACCGTTTGTTCACGAACAAAGGAGAGAACAAAACAAAGAATAATTCCACCGGGCTTCCGCTAGCATACATCTCGTCTGTTCCAATGTAGCGAAAAATCTCTGTAATGAGGGCAGTCGTCATGAATACTACAAAAAAGAGATATTTTGTAGCAAAAGGCTGCTCTCTATTTGAATACCACTTGGAAATAGGAATTAATGAAAATTCGATGGCATAGATCATCATTAGTGGAATGAGTTCTTTCGATTCATTTAGCAAGATCATAGTCGTATCGGGATCGATTAAAGGACTAATAATAAACCGATACACATCATATAAAATAACGGATACAAAAAACAGAAAGATAAATAACTTATTTGCCCGTCTTTCTTCCTCAATCTTGATTTCATTACGTATAGGTGAACGCATATTAGCTCCTTACCCCGCTCATGCAGTTACATATTTTTCAAAGCAATGATGATTATACCATAAAATATTCGACAAAAATCTCCAAATTCCTCTATTTTTGTAAGTATCACTGAAGGTATGGATTCTAATGATTATCACGCGAAATTCACATAAAAAAACCCTACAGTTTTTTGTAGGGTTTTACATATATTCATTTTCCTTCATGAATTTTTCTTCATCTATTTTGTTTTTAACAACAGGTGGTTCAACCGTTAGTTTTGATAATCCAATTCGTTCCATGACGTTGTTTACTTCTTCTGAAGACACTTTATTGGTCACTTTTTCGTCTGGAAATGCCCAGTTAACGAGGGCGCTGGCCATTTCAATGGCGTACCCCTTGTTACGATACTCAGGTATCAGATGATACCCAACTTCAAGATTACTTGACGCTTCCATATTTTTATATCCCATCGTGCCGATTACTTTTTCATCAGAAGTATGAATCAATATGCCTTCCCACTTGTGACTCACTCTTGAAATAGCAGAGTCATTTAGATGAAAAGGTAGGAATTCTTCGAACTGCACATTTTTAAACTCTTCAGGTACTTCAACATGTAACAGCTTCTCTAATTCTTTCTTATCAGTCATAGCTTTAATTAAATCAAATGAGAAAGGAATAATGGTCAGACGATCGGTCTGAAGATAAGGCATTTTCTCTCAAAAGTCCTCCTTGTGAGTTATTTTCTTGTGGTTGAAAATGACTTTTTACACTATACCTTATTGCTTTACTTACTGTAAACAATACCCCGATCATTTAATAATAAACGGAATATTCCCATCATTGCACGTGCTTTGTCCCTTTCTTTACTAGGATATGCAAGCCAAAGGAAAAAGCTGCTACAAATGTAGCAGCTTAATGTTTTCTTTTCGAATCTTTCACAACTTCTTCTTCTTCAAAATCCGCCAGGCCATTATTTAATAGTTCTTTATACTTTCCAGCTATTTCACCTGAAATGATTTCTTCTTGTTCTAGCTCGTTAATTTTATCGTACTGGGCATAAAGTGAGTGCTTTCGTAACGTAATTAACTGACTTTTTTTAAGTTCAGGATATTGATCTAATAAAGCATCAAGTTCACGATGACTGTTGTCAATTTCATTCTGGTAACTTGTCAACAATTCAGAAAAAACTGGTTCGGGAACGAATAGCTGTGTCTTCAGTTTTTTAATTTCTGCAACTCCAGCTTCATGACGATGCAGATTCGCAACAATGTCTTCATACTCTTTCGATCCGCTATGCTTCGCTCTTAAACCGAAGTAGCTAATTAGTGGTTTAATCGTTAGACCTTGAACAACTAATGAAAATAAAACAATACTAAATGTAAGAATCAAAACGGTGTCTCGTCCTGCAAAATCTCCCGGAAGACTAAGGACTAGCGCTATGGATAACGACCCTTTTAAACCGCCCCAATTAAGGACATGTCTCCATGACCACGGAAGACCTTTAACAAGTAAGGTGCTTCCATAGACTGCAATACTTCTACCTATTAGAACAATTAAAAGCGCAAGTCCTATCGTACCCCACTGATCGGCGAAATTAATTCGAGTAATTTCAAGACCAACCATTAAGAAAACAATGGAATTTGCTAATAAAGCGGCAACATCCCAAAAGTTGTTGATATTTAATCTTGTTGTTGGACTCATTCCAACTTTCGAACCAAAATTACCAAACGTTAAAGCTGCTACAACTACTGCAATAACCCCGGAAACATGGATACTTTCTGCAGTTAAATAGGAACCATAGAAAAGGAGAATACTAAAAATAATTTCAAGTGGATAATCATCAAAGTACTTTGTAAGGATTGAAATCGCATATCCTAATCCTCCACCGACAAGCAATCCACCAGCAACAACTTTTATGAATTCAAAAGCACCGCTCGTTAAGCCGCCCCAGCCCATATCAAGATAAGCTAAAAGAGAGAAGGCTGAGATTTTAAATAAAACAACTGCAAGCCCGTCATTAAATAGGCTCTCTCCCTCAATTACTGTAGAGAGTTTGTGGTTTACCCCCATACTTTTAAAAATCGATAATACACTAACAGGGTCTGTTGCACTCATTAATGCAGCAAAGACGAACGACACTGGAATTGATAATCCAAGAAGAAAGTGTGTTGAGAACCCGATCACTAGAAAGGAAAGGAAGGTTCCCCCAAAAGCCAGGGCAATGATCGGCTTTTTGTTTTGATTTAAATGGGAGAAAGGCAATTTTAGCGCTGCTTCCCCTAGAAGTGCAGGAAGGAAAATCGTTAAAATAACAAAATTAAAAACGTCACCCTCCGTAATGAACATTTTAAGCGGTTCAAGCACGGGAATGTTAAACAAGCCGATTAATGTGCCAATAATCACAAGGGCAATCGGATAAGGCTGCTTCAGCTTCTTAGCTATCGCTGTAATACCCGCTGCAATCATAGTAAGGATAAGTCCAAGTTCAAAAATATGATGCATATCTAAATGTTCCATATAGAGCCTCCGATCGTAAGTATCTTCTCATTATAACCAATATCCCACAGTATTGGAAAATTCCTTTTACTTCTGTTTCATAAACATGCGGTGATCAAAACAATGTAAAAGCATACCTGATCTCTTACCTTCTTTACTATCTCCTGCACTTTATGAATCATGCTCGAAAATTCACTGTTGCCTAAAGTGCTCATAATCGTTGGCTTGAACGAAACAAAAAAAGGAAGAGTTCAATGTTCGAACTCTTCCTTCTCTAACTTTAATTTACTCCAACTTGACTCCAGGCGCTTGCAACAGCATTGTATGTTGTACCTGTACCATATAGATCTGATGTCGCTTGAAGTAGCGCTGAACGTGCTGAACTAAAGTTGCTTGTAGGCGTTAAATAGACACTTAGTGCGCGATAGTAAACTTTCTCAGCCTTGGCTTTGCCAATGCTTTGAATTGTTAAGTATGCAGCTTTGTTAGGAATTCCACTGTTCGTATGAACTCCTCCATTATCAGAAGACGTATAATAATAGTCATCCATATGAGATGGTTGTCCATACGCTTCTGGGTTAGATAGACTTCTTAATGCATCTCCTGCCTTGTTAGGTGTATAGACATCTTCACCCATTAGGAAATCTCCTGGCTCAACGAAGTAGCCAAATACGTCCGACATCGATTCATTAAGAGCCCCTGATTGGTTCTGATATTGAAGTCCAGCTGTTCTTTCCGTAACGGCGTGAGTAATTTCATGAGCCACTACATCAAGTGCACCTGATAGCGGAGCGAATACTGATCCATCTCCATCACCGTAAACCATTTGTGAGCCATTCCAGAACGCATTGTTGTAATTCGATCCATAATGTACAGTTGAACGAATCGTGGCTCCATTGTTATTAAAGCTATTGCGATTATGTGTATTCTTGTAATAGTCATACACAACACCAGCATTGTAATGAGCATCCACTTCTGCACCTTGAGAACTAGACGTAAACGCATTGTTGCTATCTACCGCATAGCTTCCTGGAAGGGATGTTCCGTTATTAGCTGTTCTTGTTTCAATCACACCGCTCATTGCCTTCGTCGTGTCATAAAGGTAGTAGGTGCCATTTGAATAATACGTGTTGAGGGACTTATAGTTGCCAAGGACGCCATACCCGTATCCTGTTTCTGCTCCATCAGCCACTGCATTATATGCGTCTACGATCGATCCATCGCGAGCATCCACATAAACTTGCCAGTTTGCTGGATAAGGGTCGATGAATTGAAGCTGTACTTTATAAGTTAGGTAGTACTTGTTATCTTTCTCATAAACAACTTTCTCACTTTTTTCTACCATATCAAAAGCATCAGATTTTCTTACAAAGCTTGGTTCATCACTCACAACGTTCTGTGGTTTTACATCAATGTGATCCCATGCTTTCTCAAGTGCCTCTTTATCAGAAATCTTTACATCTGAACTTCCTTTATAATTCTTAGATGCTTCTGGATGAAGGTCTCCATTTACAGCTGTAACCTCGCCTTTTTCATCCGTATGTACGATGAATTTTGCTCCGTCGATCTGAACACCCTTTACTGTTTGAACATATTCATAGTGTGTCATTCCGAGCTCATCTGTCGTTTCATTCACTAGTTTCAAATCTTTCGTTTTCACTTTGAAGAGAGATTCGTTTGACTTAAGATATGATTTCACGGCTTTCTCTGTTTTCACATTCTTTTCTGATAGTTTACCAGAAAGGAATGAAGGGACCTTACGTTCACTTTCCCAATCCTGCTTTACAATTTCCATTTTTTCCAGGGCTTGTTTCTGCTCCGCATTTAAGTTGTTAGAAGAAGCAGCAGAAGCAGACGGGAGAGCTGAACCAAACGCAAGACCTGTTGCAAGTACAACGGCAATTCCTTTTTTCATTTCATTTCCTCCGTTTCAGAATAGTGAGAATTTTTGGTACATTTGTAGATTATCACAGAATTCTTAATGTTTGTATTGGGAAATATAGAGGAAAACATGAGTTTATAAGTCGTTATTTCACTTTGAATTTCCCAATAACAACTTTGTAATCTACGTGGTATAATTTTCTTGTGCTCATCATAAAATGTAAATTTATTACATAAATGGGTGGTTAAATGAAAATAAGACAGACCAATGGCCTGTCTAGAAAGTGATGATTTATTATTTATCTACCAATGGTACTACATTTGATTAAAGTAACATTTCTCGGATGTTAGCATTTCTACCCTACTTTTTTCGATCGTAATCTCTTAACTAGTACATGTTTCGAATATGTTTCCACCTTTCTGAATGTCCAAATTTAAAAATTCACTTCATATAACTATGCATATACTCTTCTACCCCTTCAACCGAGAGAGGTTTACTATAAAAATATCCCTGAACTTCATAACAATCTAACTCATGCAAAATCCGTAGCTGCGCTTCCGTTTCTACCCCTTCTGCAATAATCTCAAGCCCAAGGTGATGAGCCATTGAAATAATTGTTGTCACGATGGCTAGGTCTCCTGAGTTACTCGTAATATCACGAATAAATAACCGATCGATTTTCAAGCGATTAATCGGAAGCTTGTTCATATAACTTAACGAGCTATATCCCGTTCCGAAGTCATCCATACTTATTTCTAGTCCTAACTCTCTTAGCCTGTTCAATTTCTCGATCGTTTCCTTTTCATTAAACATAGCCATGCTTTCTGTAATTTCCAATTCAAGTGACGAAGGCGCAAGCCCCACATTTTGCAGTATAGATGAGATAGTACAAACGATATCCTCTTGATAAAAATGGCGCTGTGATAGATTAACCGCCATCGTTAAATTCTCTCCAAAATAACACTGCCACTTTTTCAGTTGCTGACAAGCCTGACTCATTACCCACTTCTCAATCGGTATGATTAATCCTGTTTCTTCAGCAGCGGAGATAAATTCATCCGGAGAAATCAATCCGATAGACGGGTGTTGCCACCTAACAAGCGCTTCAAATCCAATCACACTGTTCGACCTCGTATTGATCTTAGGTTGGTAGTGTAGGATCAGCTCGTCTTCATCAATGGCACGACGCAAATCGTTTTCTAATACGATCTTATGTAAGGTTTGATTACTCATCTCTTCTTTATAGAAAGCGTAGTTATTGGTGCTCTTGTCTTTCACATCATACATCGCCATATCCGCATACTTTATCAGCTCAGCTGCATCCTTCCCGTGCTGCGGATAAAGCGAAATACCAATACTTGCCGTCAACAAACATTCCTGATGATCGATTAAGAGTGGATATTGAAATGACTCAAGCACATGCTGTGCAAGAAGTGACACACCCCTTTCTCCCAAATTGCCTGTCACTATAATGGTGAATTCATCTCCCCCAAGACGTGCAACAACAAAACGATCATCTAATACTTCAGAAAGACGCTTTCCGATTGCTTGAATGACTCGATCTCCGAATTCATGACCAAATAAATCGTTAATTCGTTTAAATCGATCAAAATCGAGCAACATAATCGCAAATGAAACCTGATTTTCATGCATTAATAAACGTTCTAGCTCTTCATTAAAATATCTGCGATTTGCCATGCCCGTCAGCTCATCATGATAAGCTAAATAATGAATCATTTTCTCTGCGCGGTTGTTCTCAGTGACATCCTTCGCAATACCATAAACACCAACAATACGCCCACTGATCATAATAGGTACTGTGGAAATATATAGCTCTTTATAGTCTCCTATTTTAGTCTTTATTAGAACCTCAAATTGATGAACCTCTCCCTGTAAAGAACGCTTAAACATACCTTTAGCAAGATTTGCATTCTCCGGAGCGACCACGTCTTCAAATGTCATTCTCTTAAGATCTGAAATGGAGTAGCCGGTATATTCCGAAGCAATGAAATTTACACTTATAAACTTTCCATTCGGATCAACAGAAAATACAGCATCAGGGTTATGATGAAACAAGGTTTGAAACTGTTGCTCGTGCTTGACTAACTGTTCGGACTGCTCCATTTGTTTCAAAACTCCATACCGATCAGGAATATAAATAAGTAGACCGATACACAACAGGTTGAATGCAAGTGCAATAAGATAGGGATCACCTTGCTGATCGAGATTAATAATCAACTTTTCCTCGATCATTCCATAAAACACGAGGTACGGTAAAAATAAAAAGACCGTTCCTGAAGCAAGGCTACCTAACACATTCCAGCCCAAACTAATTAATAAGTTTTCATCACTATTCATAAGATGAAGAAACCTAACAATGCATAGAGAAAACCCTATAATAAGCAACAAAGCTAATATCAATTGAACGAAATTGAATGCGATAACTTTATTGAAATACACAAGGTTCCCTATAAAAAAAGTTAAAAAAATACCTCCCGCTACTAGGAATCCACCCCTGAGTAAAAATCGCCCTCTCCAATTTTTATTCAAAATTATCCTTATAACAATATAACTAATCACACTGCTTAATAACACAATAATCAGTCCGTGAAACACCAACACTTCTCTATCGTTTATTTCCAAAACAGATAGATTCACCATTATATTAATAGAATAAAAGAAAACTCCTAATACGAATGAAACTATACCAATCTTCCATTTTGGTTGTTCACGCTCTTTCTTTAAGAAAAGACGGATGAATGAGAGCCCGCCATAGAAGGTAAGAAAAGAGACAAGAAAACCCAAAATAACAAATATATATTCTAATTGATATAACGAGATGATTGACTTCATTAAATCCTCCGACTTTCTTCTATGTCTCTCCGAAGACAGACGTTTTCATAGTATTTTGGGATAGTCCATTGCTATTGAACAGATATTAGAGAAACCCGTTATGAACTCAGCCATTCTTACATAAATATGATACAACCACGACCAAGCAGGTGAGTATGATATGTATCAAAAAATCGCTGCAGTAATATCTGGAAGCATCCTAGTTGGTGCTGGCATTAACGCCTTTCTTGTACCGAACCATCTCATCGATGGGGGAATGATCGGAATTGGCCTCATTATCAAATACATTTGGGGCTATCAAACAGGCTTTACCATTATTTGTTTAAGTGTACCTCTCTATATTATTGCGTTTCTATATTTTCGGCCTTACTTCTACAATAGCCTTCATGGTTTATTACTTTCTTCATTTTTTATTGATATTCTCTCTCCCCTTCGATATACGTTTTCATTTCCGATCCTTACTAGCGCTGTCCTTGGCGGCTTTTTTGTTGGATCAGGCATTGGTATTATGTTGAGATATGATACAAGCACCGGCGGAACAGATCTGCTTGCTCAGTTCATCTCCCGTGTCCTGTCATTGAATATTGGTATCATTATCTTTCTCATCGATGGGGTTGTTATTATTATCGGTTCAAAGACGATTGGATTGAATGCTACATTATACTCTGCCATAACTATTTTTGCAGTTGGAATTGCGACTAGCTTACTAACATTAAATAAAGAAACTGCTTAAAGCGCTGTGCATATGCACAGCGCTTTGTTAGTTATTTACTTTTTGGGTTTTCCAGTAGTGTTCACTAACGACATCCGCAATCGCTTTAACTGTTCGACTCAGCTGTTCGAGGTTATTATCTACGCCCCCTATTTCAATTAACATAGCGTTAGGAGATATGTCCTGGTTGTAGATACCGTCTACCCCTTGACCTTTTTTACCAATAACTCCCCTGCTGAGCCCAGGATACTTGGTCTTTAATTCTACATGTAAATCTTTTGCAAGTGCTAAGTTTTTCTCGTAATTTGGATTCTCTTCTCCAATAACAAAGACCGTACGAGCATATTCCTCATTGTTAATTGTCACTGTCGTATCTTTTTCTCTTAAGGAGTCTCGATGAATATCAATAAACAAATTAAAATCATCATTTCCTGCCACAGCCGATTGTACGATTGTTCTAGACACATCATATGCTTTACCGTGTTCCCAACCTTTTTCATTTAAAAGTGCGCCTATATTTGAATCATCTACTTTTGCTCCAATCCCTCTCTCAGCCAGTTCTTCTCCGAGCATCTTACCAACTAACGTAATATTCGTTTTTCCATCATTTGCAAGATTTGCATTTTTGTTGCCTTCAAGTCCTAGTAATGGCAGGTATGATTCATAACTATGAGAGTGATAAATAAAAGCTACTTTTCGACCATTTGTTGTTTGAAGAGGAGGTGTTACTTGATCCTTAGCGTTGTTTATTTTTAACTTCTCAGTTGGAACTTCACGTTCTTTTAGCAATTCATCTAATGCAGGGGCTGACTCAATAGGGAGATTAGTGAAATTCGTCCCTTCACCAGCCACGTGGATTTTAGCATCATATAAAGCAAACCCTGGTAGCTCCCCACCCAAAAGACTACGTATATCCCCGGGTTTCACACTCGTAATAAACTGAAAGGCAACTAAGGACAGCGCTGGCGGCTCACTTTCCTCTGGTAGTACTTGTGTCAAGTAATGGTTTTCCGTCCCCATTCCATAAACCAGAGCTTCAGTCGAGAAACTTGTAATCCAATCATGTAACACAGAAGAGGAGAGTTGATACTTCGTTTCTGATGAGGAAATCATACCTGCCACAATAAATAACAAAATAAGACCAACAATAGTAAAAAATGAAACAAACCTAATTTTATTATTGCTTGTACTACTAAAAAGACTGTGTGAGCTACTTTTCATTTTTTTCCCTCCCACTCCTTAAACGTCATACTCTATGTCTATGAATCCGCACCCCAAAATAGAAGATTTTTTCACTAGTGATCATAGAAACGCATACATAATTCAGGAAGAAATAAGCAAAATATATTTGATAATTGAATGTTTGAAAAGTATGATAAAGATGAGGATACAGGAGGTGAACAGAATGGGAAAATCATCCGCATATATTACTGCAATAATTTTGTTCCTAGTTATGGTTGTAGGCTTTACATACTGGCTTTCCACAACCGAAGAACATGCTGGTGGAAATGAAGCCGGCCATAGTGAACAGTCTGAAGAAGGCGGTGGAGATTCAGCTGGAGGAGAAGCCGAGAAAATCTTCTCTCAAAACTGCGCGTCTTGTCATGGTGAAAACCTTGGAGGCGGTGCTGGTCCTGCTCTTGAAGCAGTAGGTGGCAAGTATTCAAAAGATGAAATTCTAGAAATAATCAAGAATGGTAAAGGCGGCGGTATGCCCGCTGGTGTCATTCAAGGTGAAGACGCTGAAAAGGTCGCAACGTGGCTCTCTGAGAAAAAATAATAGCGCTTTATTTTAAGCTCTCCCTCTTCAAAGATGGAGAGCTTTTAAGTTTTTGTCTGTGCTAGTTCCCCCTAAAAAAGAAAGCGTTATCATAAAATAGCATATGTTCAAGATGTTTTCATTGAGATATCGCTACTTTCGCTGTATAATGAACTTGTAAATATTATAACGAACTATCTTCGGGGCAGGGTGTAATTCCCGACCGGCGGTGAAGGACAAGTAATTCCTCAAGCCCGCGAGCCTGTAATTTGGGCAGGATCTGGTGTGATTCCAGAGCCGACAGTATAGTCTGGATGGGAGAAGATGGTGGAGTAGTAAGCTTTCTTTGAATTATAACAGAAGCTTGCTTATTTCCCCATGCCGTAACCATGAGCCCCATACTCATGGTTTTTTGTGTGCACTGGGGCCACATCTCCTTTTTCGGTGGTTCGAAAAAAAGGGAGCAATGTCAAAATGAAAAGTGTTTCAAAAACGCAACGTATGATTGTCGTTGCGATGTTCAGCAGTATTTCTTACTTGTTAATGCTTTTAGATTTTCCACTGCCTGGATTTCCTGTTTTTCTACAAATAGACTTCAGTGAAATTCCAGCACTATTTGTTGCCATTCTGTATGGTCCAGTTGCAGGGATACTTGTAGAAGCGATTAAGAATTTCATTCATTTTGGAATTCAAGGAAGCTTCACCGGAGTACCAATTGGTCAAATATCAAACTTCATTGCAGGAGTTTTCTTGATCGTACCAACTTCTTTAATCTTCCGTAAATTTAATCAAACTCAGAAAGGATTAGCACTGGGATTGACGCTCGGAACGATTCTAATGTCAGCAGTGATGGGATTGTTGAACTATTTAATTATTCTTCCAGCATATACGTGGTTTATGGGCTTTGAAGAAATGTCTTCATCAGCTCGTCAGGCTCTCGTATTAACAGGAATTACACCATTCAACCTTGTAAAAGGCGCTATTATAGCAAGTATATTCGTTGCCTTTTTTATAAAATTAAAACCTTGGTTTGCTCGTCAAACGAGAGTTGCTTAAATATCAAAACCCGAATCTTACAATAAGATTCGGGTTTTTTATGTGAATTGAAAACGAATGCTTAAGAACTGACTATTGCAAAAGGATTTTACCAATTTTTGTTGAAATAGTTACAAAAAGGTTTTTTATGGGGGATACTATATGCTGTCATTAGAATGGTTAGAAAAATCAACGATCCTTGATCTTCAGCAAGCAATGTTAGAAGACAAGCTTACTTCTCTGCAGCTCGTACAGTTCTATCTTGAACAAATCGCAAATTATAATCCACGAGTAAACGCTATACTAGAAATCAATCCTGACGCCCTTTTTATTGCAGAATCTCTTGATCGTGAACGCATACAAAATGGACCTAGAAGTTCATTACACGGAATCCCAATCCTGCTCAAAGATAACATCAACACCGATGACCACATGCATACAAGTGCAGGTTCTATGGCATTAGCTTCTTCTTATGGCAAAAATGACGCTTTTCTAGTAAAAAATCTTCGCCAGGCTGGTGCTGTGATTCTCGGGAAAACCAATATGACCGAATGGGCTAATTTCATGAGTGAAACAATGCCTAATGGATTTAGTTCAAGAGGCGGTCAAGTCTTTAACCCCTATGGGCCTGGAACACTTGACGTCGGAGGATCGAGCTCTGGTTCTGCTGTAGCTGTTGCCTGTCATTTCGCTACGGCTGCTGTAGGAACAGAAACAAATGGCTCTATTCTTAGCCCATCAAGCTCCAATGCTGGTGTTGGTCTAAAACCAACCGTGGGATCTATTAGCCGGACTGGAATTATTCCTATTTCTTATTCACAGGATACCGCTGGTCCAATGACACGCAATGTCACTGATGCTGTTATCCTTCTCCGTGTGTTATCGGGAAAGGATTTACAAGATCAAGCGACGCATTTTGTACCTGAGTACCATGATTATACGCCATATCTCTTCCCTACATTACTTGAGAATTTAAGAATAGGTGTCGTTCAAAAAGGCTATTATGATGCGATGCATCAGGAAGAACAAGAACAATTGGCTAAAGCCATGGAAGATCTTAAAACGATAGGTTGCTCTATTGTAGAAGTGAAAGAAATAAGTCCATATCAGGAAGAGTTAGAGAGTGACTACCAGGTCCTTCTCCACGAATTCAAATCAGGGGTGAACAGCTACCTTGCTAAGGAAACAACCTCTTCTGCTCCACTAAATCTATCAACAATTATTGATTACTATAACCAAAATCAGTCGACTTCTCTGCCATTTGGTCAATCGCTTCTTATCGAATCAAACCAAACGCAAGGAACATTATCTGATCCATCCTATCTCAAAAGTCGACTCCAAGATTTGAAATACGCAAAGGATGAAGGTATTGATCAACTTATGGAAAGAGAAGAGCTAGATTTATTACTATTCGCAGGCTCTTACGGTTCAACACTTCCCGCAAAAGCAGGTTACCCTTCTATAACCGTACCAGCTGGTTTCACTTCTAATAACAAACCTTTTGGCATCACTCTGACTGGTAAAGCATTTAGTGAACCACAGCTTATTAAACTTGCTTACGTCTTCGAACAACATACACATCATCGAAGATTGCCGTATTTGTTTATCAATAACCAGACGACACATGAGACAAGATGACTGTCATTTATTAAAGAGCCATGATCAAACTTTTCCTTTTCACACCAAATAAAAAGCGCGAGCCTCTCGGCTCGCGCTTTTTAAGATTACTTCTCGATTGTTACCCATTTAAGAGAAGAATCGGCACCAAACTTGTGGATGTGGTAGTTTTTCACGTAGTCTTTCATGATAATAGCGGAACCACCTTGATAAGTTGGTAAGATCGCTGTATCTTCTTCGATTAGAATACGCTCAGCTTCTTGCATCATTTCCCAGCGCTTCTGCTCGTCCGTTTCAGTTTTTGCATCTGAAACTAGCTTGTCATACTCTTCGTTAGAGTAATCCATGCGGTTATAAGCGCCGTCTGTTTCAAACATGTAAATGTAAGTCATTGGATCTGGATAGTCTGGTCCCCAACCACCAGTTGAGATATCAAAGTCTCCTGCATCTTCAAGATCAAGGAACTGCTTCCAAGGCTGTTTGTTAATTGTAATTGTAAGACCGTCTAGCTTAGACTCAAACTGATCTTTCGCATACTCTGCAATTTTGGATGCAAGGTCACTATCAGTTGTAAGGAATTCAAGTTCAACTTTATCTGTACCAAGAGCTTCTAGACCCTTCTTCCAGTACTCAGCAGCATCGTCTGCTGTTTGATCTGCAAGATAGCCGTCTGGAGCTGGTGCACGGAAATCTTCATCGTTAAAGAATAGGAATTCTTTTGGTACAAGATAGCGAGCTGCTACTGAACCATTGTTAAGCAATACATTTACTAGACCGTCGCGATCATAAGAAAGGTATAGCGCTTTACGAATGTCATTGTTCGCAAGTGCTTCATTCTTCTGGTTCATTCGAAGGAAGTAAATAGTTGTATCAAGAATTGTTGTGAAATCTTCGCGATCTTTGAACTGATCAACGAAATCTGCACTAAGACCAGCACGATCAATTTTTCCAGTTTCATAAAGGTTAACTCGAGTTGCTTCATCTTTTACGATTTTGTAATTCGCTTCTTTAAGTTGTACTGTATCTGCATCCCAGTACCCATCATTTTTAGCAAGCTTCCAACCGTCGCCATGATTCCATTCAGCTAGTGTAAATGGACCGTTGTAAAGCATTGTATCAGATTCAAGAGAATAGTTTTCGCCTTGCTCTTCAGCAAAGTCTTTTGGCTGTGGATAGAAAGATGCAAATGTTAAAAGGTCGAAGAAGTAAGGAACCTCTTGAGTCACTACTACTTCAAGTGTTTTCTCATCTACTGCTTTAACACCAAGCTCTTCTACCTTACCGTATAAAGGATCGCCTTCAGTGATAATTTCGTTACCATTCTTAATTCCTGCAGCACCCATCATTGATGCATATCCGCCCATAGTATCTGGGTGAATAATTTTGTGCCATGCATATACGAAATCATCTGCTTTAACTGGAGTACCGTCAGACCAATTCGCATCATCACGAATCTTGAAAGTATATACAGTTTCTCCGTCTTTTTCTTCAACTTGTGGCTCTTCAGCTGCCATACCTAGAACTGGCTTATTGTCTTTATCTAGACGATACAGTCCTTCAAATACCTGGTTCATTGCGTTAAATGCTACTGTATCTGTAGCCTGTGTTGAATCCATAGTCGGTATATCCTGTGTATCCGTTAAATTTAGCACCTGTTCAGCTGATCCCTCAGAGCTATCGCTATCTCCGCTGGTTGCTTCTCCCTCACTGTTCGAGTTACTAGACGTGTTTGAGTTACCAGAACACGCTGCAAGGAAAAGGCTTAACAACAAGATGACCGAAAGCAGAAGCGAAAACTTTTTCTTCATTGTGTTACCCCCTATTTGTTTGTACCATTCAGTTGAAGATCTAGCACAATATAGACTCTTCACAGTTAATTATTCAAACGAATACATTCGACGGAAAACGTTGTGAGATCTATAACAGGGAGGTCATATCACTCAACCTATGTAAACCAATGCCGACTATTCGTTTGAATATTAACAATTAACTGAATGATTAAATTTATTTTAAATTTCAAAAAACTTTCTGTAACCATCCAATTTAGCCAAAAGTATACCATCCAATTTGTCTTTTCCTACAAAAATATCCGTCAAATGGGTTAAAACCTGTGTTTATAGAGAATATTTAATCGTTAATTTTTTTGAAAATTTTATACAATTTTATCTAAAATTCTCTATAATAGGAGTGAGGTGGTGGACAATGGCGAGATTTATACTCAATCCAGAGAGCAGCAAACCGTTGTACAAACAAATCGTTGATTACTATGAGAATTCGATTATAAATGGATCTCTTCAAACAGGTAATGCCCTTCCAGCTGAGCGTGACCTGGCTGTCCAACTAGGTGTGAATCGGAGCACCGTTACGACAGCATACGCCGAATTACGTGCAAATGGCTATATAACATCCAGACAGGGGAGTGGCACACGCGTAAGTTCTGAGGCTGCAGATTTAATTCCTGATCATTCAATGACATGGAACAAACTACGAAATCAGCATTTAGCTGAAGACTCTTCTTTGTATGGAAAACATTACGATTATTTAAAAGACCCTTCACTAATAAATCTAATATCAGGATCAATAGCGGAAGATTTATGCCTGGCAAAATCTGCTCATGAATTAACACCTTTTACAACTAAGCTTGATAATGCTCCACCAACAAAAGAGCGCGTCACTCACTCGATCTGTCGGTTTATGAAACAATCATCTCTAAGTGAACATATGGTCCTAACATCAAGCCTTGAACAAGCGATGCTCTTATCAGTTAAATGTTTTCTAAACCCCGGGGATGCGATAGCTATGGAAGAACCTGTGAATTACCCACACTTAAATATCCTAATTGTCTCAGGCATCCGAGTTATTAAGTATTCAACAGACAAGCCATTAACACAAACCATGTTTCAAAAAGAAAGCATCAAACTTGTAATTGCTAATTCAAACAACATTTACGATCATTCCTTAAGTCATTCAGCCATTTTACAACAAAGAAAAAAACTACTTTCTCAATGTGAGAAAGTAGGCATTCCTATTCTCGAAATTGTCGAAACATCATTACTTACTAATTCTGTAGGAAACGATCTCCCTTCATTTTTTGAACTAGGATCGAATCGTGAATTAGTTGTTCAGATTGGCCACTTCACTGGCATAGCCCCAGGCCTAAGTTTAGGATGGGTTCTTGGGCCTGAGCATGTGGTAAACCGAATACAAGAGGTACAAATGCAACTTTGCATGACTCCTCCTCCTGTATTGCTCGAAATCGTTGATAACATTTTAAATTCTGATGAACTTCATGATCATATTGATACGATCCAAGAACAACTGTATGTAAGAAAGCAGAAAGTCCTGCATAAGCTTAATACCCTTAAAGATCACATAACGATACTTCAAATAGAAGACCCTACCTCTATTTGGTTTGATTTCAAGCCATCACTTAATCGCCAGGAATTATTTGATACGCTACTAGAATCAAACGTCCTGCTTGTGCCACATAAGCAAGAGCATGCTGTAAGAATTAGACTACCGCTTTCTTATGTAACAAAAGAGCAGCTCTTAGAAGGGACAAGTCGCCTAATCAGTGTCTTAAATACATTACATGTGAGACAATTCGCAGCAATTTACTAATAGTTGGCGATAATGATTTCCATTCAAACACCGATCATCCCGGGCAACAATACTTCGTTGGATAGATAAAGACAAATAATCACAAAAAAAACGCTATCTCGTGCGAGACAGCGTTTTTGGTTACTTCTTTTTCTTTTTTCTTTGAGAATCACGGGCTGTTCCAACTTCAATACCAGTTCCTTGTCCTTCTGGCTGAGATGAAGCAAGTCCATTTGTAGTGGGGTTTGCTTTATGTTTTGCCATTTTTCTCACCTCCACCTTTTAGACTCTCCCGTGCCTCTTTTTATTATCCGATACCTTTCACAACTATGTTAAGAAAAGAGAGTGGGGTATTCCCTGTTCATTCATAAAAACTTCTATTTGAAGTTTGTGATGCTCGTCGTGTTCAATTAAGCCTTTAATATAACTTGTTAGACAGAGAGGATACTTATCAATATAAAACGTGTTTTTCCACTCGATTGGGCGCCACTCTAGAAGTCGCTTGACTACTCGTTCCCTTGATTTTATCGTTTCCTTAATTAATTCCTTTTGGGTAATCCCAGATCTAGCAAATTTGGCTGCACGGTTGTTCACTGCTTCTACATTTTCAAGTTTTGGCAAAATCGCTTCACTCTTCATGTGTGGAATTCGCTCTTCTAATAGATAATCGTCCCATTTCATGATGTGAGAGAGAATTTCAGCTGGAGACCATTTACCTGATTTAATAGGCTTAAAAAACACTTTCTCACTCATCTCCATCGCCGTCGTTTCTAACCAGTTCGTTAATGAAGCATATTCATTTAAAATTGAACGCTCATCTGTCATCTCATCTACTCCTTCCTAAATTAAAGAGCCTAGCGATGCTTTCTAGTTCGATCTCCAGCGATTTTTTTCCACTTTTTCCTCTCCTCAAGCTGGGCCTTCTTATTCGTTTGTCGTTCAAGAAAAGCAAGCTCTCGATTGAACTTTCTATAATTCTCAAACCTTCTTTCTTCTAGCATTCCATCAGAAATAGCATTTCTTACAGCACATTTTGGTTCACCTTCGTGCTTGCAATCCCTGAAATAACATTGTTCCGCAAGGCTTTCTATATCAGGAAAACTCTGAGACAGGTTATTCGTTTCCCACAATTGAAGTTCTCTCATACCTGGCGTATCAATCAGTACACCTCCAGTATGAAGAGTAATCAGTTCTCGACTTGTCGTCGTATGTTTACCCTTACCGTCTTCTTCACGAATGTCTTGAACAACTTGAATATCTTGTCCGTATAACTTATTTATAAGCGTGGACTTTCCAGCTCCTGACGAACCAAGAAGAGCGGTTGTCGTTCCCTCAATTAAATAAGGAGTTAATTCATCAATCCCTATCTCAGTCGCTGAACTAACCACATGAATTGGTACTCCACCTGCGACCCCAGTTAATGCATTCACTTTCTCCATGACGTTATCGCAAAGATCTGCTTTGCTTAGAACAATAACGGGGTTTGCCCCGCTTTCCCATGCCATCAAAAGGTATCGCTCAATTCGACTTGGATTAAAATCCTGATTTAATGCGTTTACAAGAAAAACCGTATCGACATTGGCTACGATAATTTGCTCTTCTGTCGTCGTGCCAGCAATTTTTCGAGAGAACTTACTTTTTCTTGGGAGCAATTGATGAATGATCGCTTTATTCTCTGATTTTGGAGTAATCAGTACCCAGTCACCAACCGCTGGCAAAGCATCACGCTGTGTTACTTCAAATCGGAACTTACCTGAGAGTTCTGCTGCATAAGAACTTTCTCCTGTTGAAACGCTGTAACCTCCACGATGTTCCATTTTAACTCGAGCTGGTATAAGTCCATCTTCTGCCATAGCTTGATAATTTTCTTCAAAGTATGAATTCCATCCTAATTTTATTCGTTTCAATTGAAAGCCTCCTGATTAATAAGTGTAAATATGACAAAAAGCCGTACAATGATGTCGGCTCTTATCATACTATCAGCGTAAGTGATTAGCTGATAAAGTATAAAAAACCATAGACACAGTCGCACAGCCCATGGTTTTTGATCTTATTAATCAGAAGTAAGAAAAGGCTCCTACCCTACCAATTGGACTGTGCACAATATGCAATTAACAATGAATTCTTTTTGTTATTTACCATAATGCACAACCCCTTTCCGTTAGTTAGTTCTTTTAGTATACGCAACATCGCATGAATTAGCAATCTTTTCTGACAAATCAATCGATTTCAATCACTACGGCAATACCTTGTCCTCCACCAATACACAGGGAGGCAACACCATATTTCCCATTTCTGCGCTTTAATTCTTTTATGAGAGTATAAAGAACACGTGTCCCACTTGCTCCTACTGGGTGTCCTAACGCGATGGCACCCCCGTTTACATTCACTCGTGAGCGATCAAGCTCTAGCTCCTTTTCAACAGCCAGATACTGAGCTGCGAAAGCTTCATTTACTTCAATCAAGTCCATATCTTGCAATGTCATACCTGCTTTATCTAGTGCCTGTCGAATGGCAGGAACAGGACCAATCCCCATGATTGAAGGTTCTACTCCCGCTATTCCCCAAGAAACGATTCGAGCAAGAGGCTTGAGATTTTTTGACGTAACGTAATCTGTTCCTGCTAATACGACCGAAGCTGCTCCATCATTAATTCCACTTGCATTTCCACCAGTGACAGTTCCATCTTTTTTGAAAGCTGGCTTTAAACTAGCTAGCTTATCTTCTGTAGTACCTTTTCGAATATGCTCATCAATCGCAAAGCTTTCAATCCCCTTCTTCCCTTTTATCTCAACAGGGGCGATTTCCTCCGCAAAAATACCTTTCTCTCTTGCTTCGGCTGCCTTTTGCTGGCTTTGGGTTGCATACTCATCTTGATCTTCTCTAGAAATCCCATACTTTACTGCAAGATTCTCTCCCGTTATCCCCATTCCAGTTCCAGTATACTCATCTGTTAACGTAGCCAACAGCATATCATCCATTTTAGGAGCACCCATTTTAGCTCCAAAACGATTTCCTCTTAACGTATAAGGCGATAAACTCATATTCTCCGCTCCGCCGGCAAGGGCCGTTTGACCGTCTACCATCATAATAGATTGAGCAGCTGATATGACGGCCTGCATTCCAGAACCGCATAAACGATTCACTGTTAGTGCAGGGCTCTCGATCGGTATTCCTGTTCCAAGAGCAATATGACGTGCGAGATAAGAAGCATTTGATGTTGAATGAATCACATTCCCAATTACAGAAAGATCAATTTCACTAGCCTCTATCCCGCTTTTTACTAGCGCTTCCTTGCTTGCCGTAATTCCTAAGTCAGTTGGACTAATATCTTTAAGTGAACCTCCAAACGTTCCAAATGGCGTTCTGGCACCCTCCAAAATAAAAACATCTTTCATGTTCTCCCCTCCATTCTTCTCTATTTTACAAATAAAAGGAAAGCGTTTACAAGTTTTTTTAGAGAGAAAAGATTTAACTCTCTTTCACTGATTGAATCCATTATTGTGCCGTGTATCCTCCATCAATGACCACTGCCTGACCTGTAATTCCTTTTGCCTTGTCGCTTGCTAGAAACATCGTGTAATCTGCAATTTCCTGCACTGTTAACAGACGCTTTTGTGGAACGAGCGGATAGATCACTTCTTCAAGTACTCTCTCTAAAGCCACGGCTCTACTTTTAGCTAAATCTTCAAGCTGACCTCTTACTAGCGGGGTATCAACATATCCTGGGCAAACCGCATTAACCGTGATGCCATCTTCCGCTCCTTCAAGTGCTGCTACCTTCGTAAGTCCAATCACTCCATGCTTTGCACTATTATAAGCGGCTTTTCCAGAGAAGCCCACAAGTCCATTAATAGAAGACATGTTAATAATTCGTCCATACTTTTGTTTTTTCATGATTGGAAAGGCGAGCTTAGTTGCAATAAACGGTGCAACAAGCATTACTTTCGTTAACAGCTCAAACTTCTCCGTTTGAAAAGCTTCAATGGCTGAAACGTGTTGAAGTCCTGCATTGTTAATCAGTACATCCAATCGATCAAAGGTGTTAATCGTTTGATTAAATAACGACTCAACTTCCATTTCTTTCGTTACATCACAGCGGATTCCAATCGTATTCATACCGCTTTCTTTTAATTCAGCTGCCGCCTTTTTTACTTTATCCTCATCCAAATCACTAAGAATAACCTTTGCCCCATTTTCAGCAAACACTCGTGCCAACTCTTTCCCAATTCCGCTCGCTGCCCCTGTAATAACGACTACTTTCTTATCCACTAACAAAAAATCCTCTCCTTCGTCGAGCTAAATTCCAAATCCTAAACTGAATAATAGAATTGCTAGGGCAAGTCCAATAAGAGGTACGATGACTGTTAGTGCCCCTACAGCTCCGTAGGCATCCTGGTGGGATTCACCACAAATAGCCCGAATCGTTGTTACGACGTATCCATTATGAGGAAGTGAATCAAGTGCTCCAGAAGAGATCGCAACCGTACGGTGGAGCGCTTCTGGATTCACACCAGCATCAATATAGTGAGGTGCAAGAAGAGGCAAGGCGATAACCTGACCACCAGAAGCTGATCCTGTTAACCCAGCGATCACACTGACTGCAATGGCTCCCCCAATAAGAGGACTTCCTGGAATACCAGTCATGAAATCCACGGCTGTTTCAAATGCCGGAACAACTTTTGCTACACCACCAAAACCCACTACCGCTGCTGTATTTCCGATTGCAATCAATGATCCAAGCGTTCCATCAGAAACCGCACGTCCAAAGTTCTCAAAGTATTTGCGATTCAACAAATATGTAGCTACAATTCCTCCAAGTAAAGCAATAATGAGCGCTGATTGCTTTAAGTTATCATGGAAAATGAATGAGATAATTAATACGATGACAAGTGGTACAAGGCCGAGTAATGGATTTGGAAGCGGACGATTTTCCACTTCAGGATCCTCCTTACGCGCTTCAAACCGTTCTCCCTTTGCCACAGCTTTTGAAATCATCCGTTTCAACCACCAGTAGCCAAACAGCCCCATGAACAACGCCACTACTAAACTTACTTCCCAACCGGCATAAGGACTCGTATTTAAATATTCGATCGGAATCCAGTTTTGAATTTCTGGCGATCCTGCAGATGTCATTGTAAAGGTAACCGAGCCAAACGCAAGCGTAGCTGGTATAAAACGACGTGGTAAATCCGCTTGTTTAAATAAACTTACAGCCATTGGATAGACAGAGAATGCGACAACGAAAAGACTGACACCTCCGTACGTTAAGATCGCACAGGCTAGAACAATAGCAAGCACCGCCTGTTTTAATCCAAGTTTTGCTACAACCCATTTGGAGACGCTATCTGCCGCACCGCTGTCTTCCATGACCTTCCCAAAGATCGCTCCAAGTAAAAACATAGGAAACCACGATGCAACAAATCCTGAGAATCCTCCCATATAGTTACCAACGAAGTTCGGAGCACCTTCTTCAACGAGTTGTGGGAAAAGAGGCAGTCCACTTAGAACAGCTACTACAATAGCGCAAAGTGGACCTGCGACGAGCAAATTCATCCCTTTCATTGTGAGATAAATAAGCAATAGTAACCCACCAATTAATCCAATCATACTTAACATGGTTGTTCCCCCTTTTTAGTAAGCATCATACTGAAGTGTTGGTGACACATTGATTTCAGGTTCTGTAGAATTCCTGATCTCTTCTAACGTGTATCCTGAAGCAATTTCTTGCACGACTAATCCTTCATCGGTAATGTCTAACACCGCTCGATCGGTAATAATTCGATTGACTACACCTTTCCCAGTAAGTGGGAGCGAACATTCCTTCACAATTTTAGGTGCCCCATCTTTGTTAACATGATCCATGATCACCGTGATTTTCTTTGCTCCATGAACGAGATCCATCGCACCACCCATTCCTTTAATCATCTTTCCAGGGATCATCCAATTTGCAAGATCTCCGCCTTCAGATACTTCCATTCCACCGAGTATCGCAAGATCAATGTGGCCGCCTCGAATCATTCCGAATGATTCCGCACTATCAAAATAAGAAGCTCCTTCAATTGCTGTTACGGTCTCTTTTCCAGCATTAATGAGGTCCGGATCCAACTCATTCTCTTGTGGATATTCTCCGATACCAAGCAAACCATTTTCAGATTGGAGGACAATCACTTTATCCTCTGATATGTAATTGGCAACTAGCGTCGGCATCCCAATGCCAAGGTTCACATAATACCCGCTCATAATTTCTTGTTCCGCTCTTCTCGCTATTCGTTCCCGTACATTACTTTTTGTACCCTTCATCCTTATCTCCCCGATCCATTTCGAACAGTCTTTCGTTCGATTCGTTTTTCCTGCTTGGCTTTAAGAAGTCCCTGAACATAAATTCCAGGCGTATGAATTTGATCTGCATTTAAATCACCTGTAGCTACGATTTGCTCCACTTCAGCCATCGTAACTTTTCCAGCAGTTGCAATCATTGGATTAAAATTGCGAGCCGTTTTGTTATAAATAAGATTGCCTGAATCATCCCCATAGCAGGCTCTAATTAGACTATAGTCAGCGTATAACGCATGCTCTAAAACATATTCTTTCCCATCAAACATTCGCGTTTCCTTTCCTTCAGCTACCTTAGTTCCAACGCCTGCAGGGGTATAAAAAGCTGGAATCCCAGCACCACCAGCACGAATTCTTTCAGCAAGTGTTCCCTGCGGAATTAACTCTACTTCAAGCTCACCCGACAGTACCTGTCGTTCAAATTCCTTGTTTTCTCCAACATACGAACCAATCATCTTCTTAATTTGATGGTTTTTAAGTAGCAGACCAAGTCCCCAATCATCTACACCACAGTTATTTGAAATCACTGTAAGATTCTTGACTCCTGACTCCACTAGTCCTAGTATCATTTGTTCTGGAATACCGACTAGACCAAATCCACCGACCATTAGCGTTGATCCATCAACAATTTCGCTTACTGCATCATAACCATCCCTATACTGTTTCTTCATCATTCCAACTCCTTTTTTCTTCTCAATCTTTGTAGTGCAAGAATCATGCCATAACAGGTTAGTTCACAATATTGTAAGCGCATTCAACGTTTGATTGGTTATTCTTTTTCTTTTCATTCCGTTTTTCCGGAAAAAATAATCAATATTCAATCGTCAATCTCTTAAAACACGTTTCTAGAGATATAATAAAAAGAAATTCCAGAAAACCGGAATAGATTCCGGTTTTCTGGAATTTTCATTAAAGATTATACTTTTTAATTTTGTCATATAAGCTCGTTTTCCCTATACCAAGTATTTCGGATGCTGCAAATTTATCATTCTCACATTGAGCAAGCGTTTTACGAATCGCTTCTGATTCAGCTTCTTCTAAAATCTCTCTTAACTTTCTGTTTCCCGCTATGATCCCATCTTTATCTTTTAAGTAATCGGGGAGTGATGTGACTTCTATTGTTTCACTACGTGTTAAATGAACAGCAGCTTCTAGCGCATTCTCAAGCTCACGAGCGTTACCAGGCCAGTTGTGCTTCCTTAATAATTGAAAGGCTTGCTCGTTAATTCCTATGACGCGCTTTCCTGCTTTCATGGAAATTTTCTTTACAAAAGATTCTGCAAGAGGCTTTACATCCTGAATTCTTTCTCTTAATGGGGGAATTTGTAATTGCATTACATTGATTCGATAGAATAAGTCTTCACGAAAGCGACGTTCCTCTACCATCGCTTCTAAAGGTCGGTTTGTAGCCGCAATCACTCTTACATCAACTTTTTTCGATGAGACTCCGCCAACTCGTTCTACTTCTCTATCTTGTAGGACACGTAATAATTTCACCTGCATGTTAGGGGGCATGTCTCCTATTTCATCAAGAAAAATTGTACCTGTATTAGCCAGCTCAAATTTTCCTGGCTTCCCTCCTTTTTTCGCTCCTGTAAAAGCCCCTTCCTCGTATCCAAAAAGTTCCGATTCAAGTAGTTGATCAGGTATGGCACCACAATTCACTTTAATAAAAGGTCTATTGCTACGCTCACTCAGTTGATGAATGCTATGTGCAAAAAGTTCTTTACCTGTGCCACTTTCACCACGAATAAGAACCGAAACATTTCCGCTTGCTACTTGCTTCACCTTCTCTTTTAAACTCTGAATAGATTCTGATCTACCAACGATGTCATATAAGGAATAGTTCGCACCATTTTCCCTTGCAGATCCGCTTCGATAATATTCCAATTCAGATAAAAGCTCTTTAATATGCGTATTCATTTGCTTCCATTGTTCAGTGTCACGAAAGATAACTGTGCCTACAGCTCCGATTAATTCCTTGTTGTGATAAATAGGGACGCGATTGGCAATCATGTAGTTTCCGCGTATGTACTGCAAATCTGCAATTTCTACCTTTCCGCTTCTAGCAACGATATGCATCCGTGTGTTCTCAATGACATCCGTTACGTGCATCCCAATAACTTCTGAGCTATCTACTTCTAGAAATTCACAATACGTTTTGTTCATGAAATCAATCATACCTTCTTTGTTTACAACGACAAGCCATTCGTAAGCGTTATCAATAATTGTTTCTAACATACTGCACTTCTTAGTAAGCTCACCGGGTTTCACGCTAGCCACTCCTTTTTCTTTTCTATTAACCATTGTACCATTCAACTAGAACTGCATTTTTGATAAGGTAATTAGTTGTATTCTCGTATCATACAACTCTGTTTTGTAAAATAAAAAGCTGTGTATTTACTATTAATTCTTGAATATTGGCTTAATTGAGTGAAGCACTTTCACTTCAGCGTCCTCACACAGATGTAAAATTCACCTTCCCTGCCCGGCCCCCCTGAATGCACTTCCTCTTCTTCAATAACTACTAATTTTACAAAAAAGTTCCATTTCCTCACATTGGAAAATGGAACAGACCAATTTATATTTTGCTATAGCTTAACCGAATCATATCCCGACAAGGAATACCGTTTTCTATAATCGTCTCAGGATAGCTATCAAAAAAACCTTCAATAATATCCGTTATTCGAAAGTGACATTTTTGAAAGAGAGCTAATTGATCCAGACTTGAATTACCCGTGCCAATCTCAATCTTGGTGGCTCCAAGCGCCTCTGATCTTTGGATAGCATCGTGAATAAGCTTTTTTCCTATTCCCTTTCCCCTTCTATCCTCCCTTACTGCTATATTCATGATCTCCATTATTTCCTCTTCTTTTTCTACTAGAACATAGACTCCCATAACTTCTTGCTCTTCAACCGCAACATAACAGCTCCCAACTTTTAAATAACGTTCAATATGATCGAGAGATGGATCAGCATCAAGTAGAAGATCATAAGGAAAACCCTTTTTTATTTGCATTATCTTCATCAAAAAATCTCCTTACTAACTCATTTTCATCCTACCTTTTTTCTTTTTCACAAGTTAATCATTCTATTCTTTTATGAACAACGCCTTCAAACATCATAAAAATAAAAAATCGTGCCTCAGCACGATTTAAGATGGTTTGACTTTAGATGTAATGATAACACTGATCACTAGCGACAAAATCAAACTTATAAGATCAATAGGATTATATAGAAGGCCAAACGTAACGGTGCCTGTCACCTGTTGTCCCTTAGCCCAGGCCATCAGCCAATCTGGTTGAAATATAGCATTAACAATTGAACCAATGATTAAATTCAAAATGAAATAGAAACTAATAAGACTGATCGTAAAAATAACGTATTTCTTCAAAACACCATGCTCCTTCTCCAAACGTCTTCTGAATTATTGTAACCTGTTGGAATCAAATTTCACAAATTAAAGAAAGATGCACACCTTTTTTATAAACCCATAGGGTAATAGCATCACATATTCAGGAGGCCTATGATGTCGATTAAACATTACCGATACAACGCATGGCCCAATCCGTATACACCTTGTTATCCCTCTTATTATCGCCCTTTCCCTCCAATTGAAGTTACTCGTTTCCAACAATCAGCCGAGACGTGTTCGAAGCTAATGAAAGATGGGGAGAAACTGCTTAATAAAGTGGAAAACGACGCTCAATTTGCTCATGAATTAAAAGACGCCGCTCAGAAAAATGATCATTCCCATGTTCATATGCTGATTCAACGTGCTGGCGTGACTTCTCCCTTTCACATAGCTTATACGCCAGACGCCATTCGCGTAGATCTCACAGCAGGAAATCAAGATAATTGCAGTGAATTAACGCTAAAGCTCTGCTGGTAAACGTTACTTTAACTTCCTCCGAAGAGAAAAATAAAAAACACTTACCTGAACGAACGGCAGTAGAAGCAATATTAGAATCGGATAGGCTGAGAAATGATGAGATATAACCGGTTGAAAAGTCATTGCAGCAATTAGAAAAGGCGTGACAAACATCATCGCAATATAAGCATTGCGACACGCATGGGCGGTTAAGGCTTTTTCACGTTCATCATCTTCACACAGTTCAGAAGGAAGCAAAAGCGCTTCTTTCCAACCCTTATTCTTTCTTCTCTTACTACGAGTGAATATAAAGCCAATAATACCCGTGATCAAAAGAGTCATAAGAATAGGGAGTAGGTTAATCGTAACTTCATTTCCGTTTCCACTTATTATAGTTTGAAATTGCGAAGCTGCATCGAAATAAGTAACCATTGCCCAACCAAACAGACCAATTATAACCAAATTCATTAAATAAACGAAAGATAATTTCACTCCGATTCCCCCTGCAGTTGAAATACTTCCTCCACCGACATGTTAAATTCTCTACAAATATTCATAGCTAGTAATAATGACGGAACATACTCTCCCTTTTCAACAGCGGCAATCGTTTGTCTCGTTACCCCTACTTTGGAAGCAAGCTGCTGCTGTGTTAACTGAAAACGAGCTCTTAGTTCTCTAATTCGATTTTGTAATGTCACCTGAACCCCTCTCTCACATTTCCTTTATATGTATTCTATACCAAACAAAATGTTAAGTAAACCTAACTTCAAGTTAATGATAATTAACTTTTTGACCAAAGAAAAAAGCCTGGTTTCCCAGGCTTTCTATTTTACAATTAGGACAGGACATGGCGATTGTTGAGCAACCTTCTCACTTACGCTTCCAAGCATCCATTTTTTAATCCCACTCAACCCTCGACTCCCGATAACGATTAAATCTGCTTCTGACATAACGGCTAGATCCACGATTTCCTTCGCCGGATCGCCACTTCTTACATCAGAATGAACATTCACACCCATATGATGCAGCGTTTCTTTCACTTCTCGAAGCATTGCTTCTCCATCACTTCGTTCGACCGTTACGCCACTTTGCTCTTCAGGTATCGGTGTGGGGACACCAGCATGTCCTTCATTACCAATACTTCCAGTGCCATATGGAATTCTCGTCGCTGGTTGAGCTGAAAGTTTATGTGATTCTTTCGCAACATGTACTAAATGAATAGAAGCTTTGCTTAGTTCTGCTAATTTAACTGCCTGGTGGAGCGCCTTTTCACTATCCTCAGAACGATCATAAGCTACTACAATTTTCGTATACATGATACCTTCCTCCTCAGTATTTGAAGTAGTATGGATATACCCCT